>JAUVRU010000010.1 GCA_030597485.1 Anaerolineae bacterium | reverse complement strand
GAGCTCCTGGGAGGCGGCAGCCACTGGGGCGCCAGTGTCAAGGCGAAGGGCTCCGAGGAAGCGGTTGGCCGGCGTGCCGACGGCCTCCACGCCCACCGCCTCTGACACGGGCGCGTATTCCCACAATGCCAACCTGGCCCCCTCGCCCAGATCAAAATCGGCGAAGTTCTCGTTTCGGAACCTCATAGGAAGGCCGAGCGTTTCACCGTAAAACGCTGCCGCCCGATCCACATCTGCCACGATCAAACAGTAGTCGCTGATCTTCAATTGCATAACGGTTTATGATTCCCTCCTTGCTGTCACATTTGACCCCCAGATAACCAAACGGGCACGCGAGGCAACTGGCCCGAACTGCTGCCCGGCACAATGGGAGTTTCGCACTGTCCCCATCCTGGGACAGTGCAGTGGAATGAGGGGTTGATGTTGGCTGCCACAGTCACGTAGCACAGCACGGCAGGCACAGCGTTCGCGTGTCCGTCTCGCCCTCGCGTGATCACAGGGGCCAGCCACGCCGGGAACGGAACTGGATACGCTCGCCAGTGACGCGATGATGCATCTCCTTGTGCCAAATGGTACCAGTCCAAACATCAGATAATTATACCATCTTATAAAAGATTATAACACCATTTTCTGGCATGTCAATACCCATTTTTCGGTGAAGGGTATTGACATCTTTGCGCCAGGTGTTATAATAAGATTATCATATGATTGCATCCGCCCAGATGTCGCCATCGTCACAAGCGATTCCTCCGGGGGCGGGTGCGCATCAGATGCTCGGCAAGAGGTGGCACAAACAGTCAGCCGGTTGCCCCAACTCGGGATTCGGGGCACAGTGTCTGGTCAGCCTCCAGGCTCTGAGAAGAAGGCGGAGCGAGGTACCTGAAACGCCATGCCAGGAAATGGGGAGATGTTGGCAGCGGTCTTCGAGGGGGTGGGGATCATCTCAGTCCATCCTGTCCCGCGTCCCCCAATCGGGCCTGACGAGGTGCTGGTTCGGGTGGGTGCAGCCGCGATATGTGGCACAGACGTCCGCATCTACACTGGTCAGAAAACCAGAGGGGTCCGCACCCCCTCCATTCTGGGGCACGAGATGGCTGGCGAAATCGTCCAGGCTGGCCCTGAGGTGGCAGACTGGCAAATCGGAGACCGTATCGTCATCGCCCCTGTCATCGCCTGCGGCACATGCTATTGCTGCCAACGAGGGCTGAGCAACCTGTGCATCAATCGGGTTGCCTTGGGCTACGAATATGACGGCGGCTTTGCCCAATATGTTCGCATCCCAGCTCGGGCAATCGCAGCCGGAAACCTGTTTCGAATGCCTGATCACCTCTCCTACGCTGAGGCATCACTTGCCGAGCCCCTCTCGTGCTGTATCAACGGGCAGGAGAACCTGGGCATATGCCCTGGGGACAGTGTGCTCATCGTCGGCACGGGACCTATCGGGATGATGCACCTGCGGTTGGCGAAGGCAATTGGAGACACACGGGTGCTTGTCAGCGAACCAGACCGGGGCCGTCGGCAGCTGGCGGAGGAGACGGGTGCCGACCTTGTCTTTGACCCGGGTGCGGTGGATTTGCAGGAATTCCTCCGGGAGCATACGGACAACATCGGAGTGGACAAGATTATCTTGACTGCAGGGAGCCCCACGGCTGTCAATGGCCTGCTTGGCTGCCTGCCAAAGGGTGGCGGCATCAAGCTCTTTGCTGGTTTCCCCGTTTGCAGCCAGAGCCTGATAGATCCCAACCTGATACACTACAATCAGCTCCACATCAGCGGCGCAAGTGCTTCCACCCTGCGCCAATTCCAGATGGCGCTTTCCGCCATCGCCGAGGGAGACGTTGGCGTGGAAACGATCATCACCGGCACATTCCCGCTTATTGAATTCGACAAGGCGCTTGAACGCACGATGGCATCAACCGGGCTGAAGACCATCATCGTGCCCTGGGGAGAATCGACGGGGGGCGATGGCTGATGTCCGATCTGGGCCGCCAAGTCCGGCTGAAACGACTGATGAGCCACCGCTTCAACCGGCTGTTGGATGTCACCGCAGATCATGCGATTGCCAGAGGTGTTCTGCCAGGGCTGGAAGACATCGCCGGTGCAATTGACCGGCTGGTAAAAGGTCGGCCCGACGCGATCACCATGCACAAGGGCATTGCCGAGAGCTGTTTCGGGCCCTATGCCGGGAAAGTTGCCCTAATCATCAAATGCAGCAGCTTCTCTCCATTTCACCCTGCTTACGACACGATGATCACCAGGGTGGAGGAGGCAGTGCGCCTGGGGGCCGACGCCGTGTCACTGGGAGTGATTGTCGGTGACGCCCGTCAGCCGGAGGCTCTCACCAACCTGGGTGTGTTTGTTAGGGAGGCGCGCCTGCTGGGCATGCCGACTGTTGCTCACATCTACCCCCGTGGCAGCCTGATCCCCGAGGGGGAGCGTGCCTCGGTCGAACACGTCCGATATGCCGCGCGAGTGGCTGCTGAGGTCGGTATTGATATCATCAAGACAACCTACACCGGCTCCGTCGAGAGCTTCGCCAAAGTGATCGAGGCCTGCCCGGCGCCCGTTGTGGCAGCAGGGGGTGTTGAGGCTCAGGATGCAAGGACCTTCCTGCAGAAGGCGCGCGACGTCATTGACGCTGGCGGAGCCGGGCTGGCCTGCGGGCGCTTTGTTTGGGGCTATCCGGATGCGCCTCGCCTGATTCAAGCGCTGAAGCACATTATTCATCAGGATGGCAGTGTCGCCAGTGCCTTGGAAGTGCTGGAATCGTAGCGGGTCAGCCGAAGTTGTCAGTTACTTCCAGCCGTGCTGGTGAACGGATGACTGAAGGAGGGGGATTGGCCCTGTCCAAGATGGCCAGAGTGAACGTCGGTGTGATCGGTTGTGGCAAGGCAGGTCAGGCGCATCTACACTGGTATGCCCAAAACCCAGCGTGCCGGATAGTGGGCGCTTATGATCCTGATAAGGACAGATCTCAGGTCATCGCGAAAGAACACGCCGCCGTCGCCTTCGCCAGTTGGCAGGAGCTTGCCTCACACCCAGGGATCAGCCTGATCAGCGTTTGCGGTCCAGAATCAGTGCGCGGCCAACAATCCGTCTTTGTCTCTCAACAGGGCAAGCACTCATTATGTGAGAAACCGCTGGCCAATTCGCTGGCAGAATGCGACCGGATGATCGATGCGGCGGAAGCGGGCAACGTCTTCTTGATGACCTTCTTCAACATGCGTTTCCATCCTGTTGTCGACGCGGTCAATCAGGTGTTGGACCAGATTGGGCCAATCTATGCGCTGAGACTGGATTACACTCAGTATCGCACAACTGTGGGCTGGCGACACAAGATAGAGCAAGGGGGTGGGGTCCTGAAATCCCAGGGTGTCCACCCCATCGACCTGGCGACGCATTGGGCCGGCCCGGTTGCAACCGTGTCTGGCGAGATGTCCGTGGTCCATCCGCAGCGGGAGGTCGAGGACTTTGCCCTGATCGTGCTGCGATTCCAGAGTGGCGCTGTGGGGGAAATCTATACCTGCTACACGGACCGGCAGGAAGAAGCCATGTACGGCAGCCTGCACGGTATGAAGGGGAGACTCATCTTCACGCTCAGCCCATACCAGCCAGAGTTGAACCAGGTGCAATTGCAGACAAATGGCGGCTCCCGGATCGTCTCCCTGCGCGCGGCGGACGTCATCGACCCGGTTTACCCCGGACTGATGGACTGCTCCAAGCGAGCCATTGACCATTTCGTTGCTTGTGTGGCCGCCAGGAAGCCCTCTCATTTGAACGGGCAGCTGGGGCGACAGGCTATTGAGATTGTGCTGGCCGGTTACGAATCGCAGAGACGCGGTGGCAAGGTCGCACTTCCCCTGGAGGAATTCGACACTGGAGACCTGCGAGGCTGCTTCCCCCGCTTCGACACAAGGGGGTACGGTTTCGTTGACTGACACAGGGCGGTCGTATTGCGTGGTGGTTGGAAGTCTGAATATCGATCTGTTCGTTACTGCCGAGCGACCGCCACGCAAGGGAGAAACGGTGTTAGGCACGGGTTTTGGTCTCTTTCCGGGCGGCAAAGGGGCCAACCAGGCAGTCCAACTGGCCCGTCTGGGCTCGGAGACCTACATCGTCGGGCGGATAGGGGCGGACATCTTCGCTGACCAAGTTGTAGGGAGTCTTGAAGCGGCAGCGGTGAGGACCGACTACCTGATCAAGGACGCTGGGGCCGGCACGGGAAAAGGTTGTGTCTTTTCCGATGCTGCTGGCGATAACTGGATCGTTGTCGTGCCCGAAGCGAACATGCGGTGGCAGAGCCACGACATCGAGAATGCCAGGGCGTTGATTCAAGGGGCCAGGGCTTTGATCGTACAGCTTGAAATCCCGCTGCCGGTGGTGGCCAGGGCCATCGACCTCGCGTGTGAGGCGGACGTGCTGGTCGTGCTCAACCCGGCGCCAGCGAGCGAGCTGCCCGGCGGACTTCTTCGGAAGGTTGACCTGCTGGTGCCGAATGAGACGGAGGCGTCAATCCTGGCAGGTCTGTCAGTGGGCGACGTGGAGTCTGCGAAGGAGGCAGCGCGCCTCTTGCAGTCGAAGGCTGACAACACCGTGACAATCACCTTGGGGAGTGCCGGCTCGGTGACCGCCACCGGCGACGATATCATCCACACCCCCGCTTTCCCTGTGGAGGTGGCTGATGTCACCGCTGCTGGTGACTCCTTCTGTGCCTGTCTGGCTTACGCGCTGACGGAATCCCACGACCTGGAAACCGCGCTGCGTTTTGCCAGCGCTGGTGGCGCGCTGTCTGTCACCAGACTGGGCGCACAACCGTCGCTGCCCACGTTAGATGAAATCAACACGTTCCTGGAACATCCGGGGGGATAGCCGTGCATAGGACAAGGCCCAGAAAGGTCATACTGGATTGCGACATTGGCTGGATGAATGATGATTGCACGGCCACGATCTTCGCCCTGAAGTCGCCTGAGTTGCAGGTCCTGGGCATCACGCCGGTGGCGGGCAACTTCGACCTGAACTGGGAGACTGCGTGTGCTCTCAGACTGCTTGAGATTCTGGGGCGTGAAGATGTGCCTGTGTGCCCTGGTTTCGATCGCCCCCTGCTCCACGAGCGGGGTGACTATGAGGATCAGGTTTGGGGCGAATGGGCCACCTTCAAACCAGTCGATTCAATACCGCCTGGCCTTCCCTCGATTGAGCCGGATCCGCGCTACGCCTGTGATTTCATCGCCCAGTCCATCCTGGAGAATCCGGGTGAGGTATCCATCCTGGCTATGGGCCCGTTGACAAACGTGGCCGTAACCATCCGCAAATATCCCCAGGTGGTGCCCCTGGTGGACGAACTGATTGTGATGGGTGGCGCTGTCGCCACCTTGCCCCGAGGGCATGGCAATATCACGCCTATGGCCGAGTTCAACTTCTGGGTAGACCCGGAGGCGGCCCGCATCGTGCTCCGCTCGGGGGCGCCCATTGTGCTGTGCCCTCTCAACGTGTGCCGCCGAACCCGGTTTGAACGTCAGCACTTCGACAGACTGACCAGCGCGGGCAGCGCTCATCCCGAGGTGGCTGAGCTGTTTCGGGGTTACCTCCAACCTCACTTCGATCATCCCGAGGTTGACAAGGAATCACCCCGGTTGTTTTACGGTTTGTATGATCAGATCGTGGTGGCGTATGCGCTCAGGCCTGCCTGGTTCACCACGGTCCTGATGAACGTCGACGTCAATGTCACGCCGGGACCGGAATACGGGGCCTCCTATGGCTACACCAACGCGCCGTATCAGTCGGGGTTGGACCAGTGGCCCCTGGACGATGGCAGCCAGGTGGCAAAAGTGGCACACGACGTTGAGCTTGAAGCCTTCGTTGGTCTGTATGTCAGCACGCTGACGGAGTAGAGTCGATCCTCAGGCACGAGCAATCAAACGGGCCAGTTTGGGGTCATCGTCTCACAAACTGAAGCTGTTGAGGGTGCGAGCAGATGAGTCTGGATATCGTGATTCAGGGCGGCATCGTGGTTACCATGGAGCCAGACGTGGAGCCCTTTGCCGGCACTGTCGCCATCCAAGATGGACGCATCGAAGCGGTGTGGGAGGGTACCGACAGGCGTGAACCGGCGTGTGAACACGTAAACGCCCGAGATATGATCGTATTGCCCGGGTTGGTTAACGGTCACGTTCACGGCGATGTGACGGTCGCCAGGGGTCTGGGCGACGACATGACACTGTTTGACCAGAATGCGGTCCTTGGTTCCCACAACTTCTTCAGAGATATGCTCACACCCGAGGACCGGTTCGTATCCCGCCAGCTGACTTACATTGAAGCGATCAAGAGCGGCACCACCTTCCTGTGCGAAAACATGTTCTGGAGCCTGGGCACAGACTCGCTGCGAGCCATGCGTGAAGTTGGCATACGGGGCGCGTTGGTGGAAGATGCTCGTCCTGATTTCCTGGATCCTACCATGCTGATGGACGGCACCGAGATGGCAGGATTCTGTGATGCCGCCAGAGCGGAGGGATTCGTCCCCGTTGTCGGCAGCACCGCCGAGGAAGACTACGACGAGGGCCTGCTGCGCACGATCAAAGGGATAGCGCAGCGGTGTGACGCGTTGGTCCACACCCACCTCGCGGAGACAGACTGGCGACTGGACAGAGTCAAGAGAGACTTCAACACCACACCCGTGCGCTACTTGCACCAGAATGGATTCCTGGAGGACTGGCTGATCGGCTCGCACGCGGTATGGGTGGACGATGAGGAAGTGGGACTTATGGCCGAGGGCGGGGTGAGGGTGGTCAACACCCCGGGGGCCGAGATGAAAATCGCGGACGGCATTGCCCCGGTCCCCAAGTATCTGGCCAGCGGAATCCGGGTCGGGTTGGGCACCGATGGCGCGTTGTGGAACAACTGCAACGATCTATTCCGGGAGATGAAAGCCCTGGTACTGCTACATCAGATTGGCTCCGGCATCCGCTCGCTCAATGCCAGGCAGGCCCTGGAGATGGCAACCGTTGGCGGGGCATCGGTGTTTGGGCTGGAGACAGAACAGGGCTCAATCTCTGCGGGGAAGCGGGCGGACGTCGTCCTGGTCGACACCGCCGGGGCACATCTGCGCCCGCTTCGCTGGCGTACGCCCTCCAACATTGTGTCCAATATCGTCTATTGTGCTACTGGTCAGGATGTGCACACCGTGATCATCGGCGGTCGTCCGGTCGTTGTGGCGCGGGCATTGCAGACCCTGGATGAGAATGATGTGGTCGCTGAGGCTCAGGCCATTGGAGATCGCATAGCAGAGGCCATCACCTGACCATCAAATGACACAAGCTAGGCAGGAGGTACAGGCTATGTATGAGCGCATCAAGCATGACCGCTTGTATGAAGGTGTGGTGGCCCAGATTCAGCAGAGGATCGTCACCGGCCAGTTGAAGCAGGGAGATCGATTGCCCACTGAATCTGAGCTGGCAGAGCAGTTCGGGGTCAGCCGCAGTGCCATCCGTGAGGCCATGAAAATCCTGGCGGCGAAAGGGCTGATTGACATCTCGCCGGGTCGAGGGACCTTCGTCACCGGTGACCTGTCCGACGCCGTTGCCAAGACCTTGGGGCTGCTGGTCCAGATGGAACCGAAGGCTTTTCAGGATCTGCACACGATTCGAAACGTTCTGGAAGTGGCCAACGCCAGGATGGCAGCCGCCAACCGGGGCGGTGACTACCTGTCGGAGATGGCTCAAACCATTGAGGCCACGGGACAGGCGCTGGCGGCCTTGGACACTGATCCGCAAGAAAGCACGGAGAGATACGTCCAGGCCGACCTGGATTTCCACAATTACCTGGCGAAAGCGACCGGCAATTCGGTCGCCGTGATTCTGGTCGAGGCGATCAGCGACTTGCTGAGAACGAGCCGGTACCAGATCATCTTGGTGCCAGGCAGTGTGCAGAAGGCCCAGGATTACCACCGTCAGATCTACGAGCAGGTGAGCGCCGGATGTCCAGAAGGTGCCGGAACCGCAATGGAGGAACACCTGAAACAGGTGGCAGACGATATCGAGGTAGCAATCCAGCAGATGTGACCTGGATTCCTGTGAAAACTGTCAATACATCATAGTGGAGGTACCCGAAACGATGGAATGCAGAAACTACATAGGCGGTGAATGGACAGATCTCGGCCAGGTGGAGATGCGAGAGATCCGCAACCCGGCAAACACAGATGAGATTGTCGGTCGCTGTCCAATGGCTCAACGGGAGCACGTGCAACAGGCAGTAGATGCTGCTGCCGGGGCTTTCCCCGCCTGGAGAGCGCTGACCTATCAAGAAAGAGCCAAGGTCATCGAAAGGGCCTCCGAAGTCCTCGAAGCCAAGGCGGAGGAGATAGGTCGCATGCTCACACGCGAAGAGGGCAAGACGTTTGCCGAAGCACGAGGAGAGGTCACCCACGGGGCCGACCTTCTGCGCTCATATGCTTCGTTGGCACGGCAGGCGTGGGGAGGCGTCTTCTCGCCTGCCAAACCGGACACCTTTCTCTACACCTTGCGCGAACCGCTGGGTGTCGTCTCGACCATCAGCCCGTGGAACTACCCTATCACGATTCCATGCCGAAAGATACCGGCCGCTCTGCTGGGCGGCAACACCGTGATCGTCAAGCCATCACAGTTGACGCCATTCACTGGCTGGCACATGGCCAAGGCCTTTGAGGAGGCGGGGCTCCCTTCAGGGGTGCTCAACATGGTCACGGGCAGCGGCGCCGTCGTAGGGGACGAAATGGTGCGCAATCCCATCATCAGGGCCATTTCCTTCACCGGCTCGAATGAGGTTGGCCGCGAGATCGCTGGGGTGGCTGCCGGCCACGGAGCCAAAGCCCAACTGGAGCTGGGGGGCAAGAACCCGTTGATCATACTGAAGGACGCCGAACTGGAACGGGCCACGGACCTGGCGATGGATGGTGCGATGAAGGGCACCGGCCAGAAATGCACGGCGACCAGCCGCGTGATTGTGGAGCGAGAGATTGCGGCTGACTTCGTCGAGATGCTTCTGGAGAAGGTGAAGCGGATTACGGCAGGGGATGGGATGAATCCGGACACTTATATGGGGCCGCTGGTGTCCGAAACCCAACGGCAGACTGTTCTGGAGTACATCCGTATTGGCAAGGAGGAAGGCGCCCGTTTGCTCTGCGGCGGCGGCATCCCCTCAGGCGCGGAATATGACAAGGGCTGGTTCGTCGATGCCACAGTGTTCGATAACGTTGATCCCGACATGCGAATTGCCCGCGAGGAGATATTCGGTCCGGTCCTGTCTGTGCTTGTTGCTGATGATTTCGACGAGGCGATAGAAATCGCCAACTCTGTCGATTACGGTTTGAGCGCTGCTATCTGCACCCGGGACGTCGAGCGGATAATGGACTTCGTGAACAGGATTGAAGCCGGGGTCGTCCGCGTCAACCACCACACCTCGAGCACAGACACCCACGTGCCCTTCGGTGGGGTCAAGGGCTCGAGTTCCGGTTTTCGTGAGCACGGCATCATGGCCGTCGAGTTCTTCACTCAGGTCAAAACGGTCTACATTCAACCCCTCTCCCGGTGAGAGGCCCACCCATAAGGAGTGGCAGAAAATGAACCTCTGTCGATTCCACGATCCCAACCTGGGACCACAGCTGGGTCTGATCCACCAGGATACCGTGAATAACCTGTCAAGCCAGGGCCATGCCCACCTGCAATCGTTGACCGACCTGCTGCTCTGGAGCTGGGATCAGCCAGGGTCACTCACGGATTACCTGGCCGGCCTGTTGGATCAGGCTGACTCCTTTGCGCTGGCCGATCTGGACAGCCAGGCAGGCGGCGACGCCACATATCTGCTCAGGCCCATTGATCGTCAGGAAGTGTGGGCTGCCGGCGTTACCTACGAGCGCAGCCGGGTGGCCCGCCGAGAGGAGTCAAAGGGAAGTGACGTGTACGACCGCGTGTACTCAGCCGAGCGCCCGGAGATCTTCTTCAAAGCGACCCCCAATCGGGTGGTGGGGCATAACGAGACGCTGTTCATCCGAAACGATTCCAAATGGATGGTACCGGAACCAGAGTTGGTTGTCCTGTTCAATCCGGCGCTGCAGGTCATCGGCTATACGGTGGGAAATGATCTGAGTTCCAGAGACATCGAGGGAGAAAACCCGATATACATACCCCAGGCGAAGATCTGGAGTCGCTGCTGTGGGCTGGGGCCGACCATCGTGCTTGCCGATCAAGTCGAAGACGTCACTAATCTGAGGATTCAGATAGAGATCGTACGTGGTGGCAGGAACATCTTCGCGGGAGAGACCACCACCGCGCGGATGACTCGCTCGATCAGCCATCTGAGTGACTTCCTGGGGAGAGACAACGAGTTCCCCTATGGTGTCTTCCTGCTCACCGGCACTGGCGTCGTGCCGCCTGATGATTTCACGCTCAACCCGGGCGACCGGGTGGACATCACCATAGACATCATTGGCACCTTGAGCAACGAGATTGCCTACGCCACCAAATGAACGGACGAGGATCCAACCTTGTGGGGTCATCACCCATGACAACGGACCGTTGGCAGGTCTTGAAGCCCATCCGCAACCTGATTATCGACATGGATGGGGTGCTGTATCGCGGCACCTCCGCCCTGCCCGGTGTCAATGAGTTTCTCGACTTCTTGTCGGATGCCTCCATCCGTTTCATGCTGGCTACCAACAACTCGACACGCAGGCCCGATCAATACCGTGACCGGCTGGCCTCCATGGGGATCAACGTTGACCGCCTCCGGCCGGACGATATGATCACGTCAAGCGTTGCCGCTGCCCAGTATCTGCGAGAACACTTCCCACCGCCTCGTTCTGTCTACTGCGTTGGCGAGGAGGGATTGGAGGCGGCCATATCGGGGGCGGGATACAGCGTTTCCGCCGACAACGCCAGCGTGGTCGTCGCCGGACTGGATCGTCAGCTGACGTATGATAAGTTGAAGACAGCCGGGCTTCTCATTCGTGACGGCGCATCGTTCGTGGCCACCAATCCGGATCCGGTCTACCCCACGCAGGAGGGCTTGGTGCCAGGGGCCGGGACGGTTGCCGTCGCGATGGAGGCCGCTGGCGGCGTCAAACCGGTCGTCGTTGGCAAGCCAGAGACGTACATTTTCGCTCTGTGTCTCAACCGGCTGGGTGCTAGCCCGGATAATACCGCCGTCCTGGGTGATGGCTTGCTGACCGACGTTGAGGGCGGCAGGCGAGCCAACATGACCACGATCCTTATCCTGACGGGCGTTAGCACGTTGCAGGACATGCAGGATGGTGACGTTTGCCCTGACCTGCATGTGGAGGACTTGCCGGCGTTGGTTGCCGGCTGGCGATCGGTTCTGTTCCCAAGCAATGGAACGCCGATTTCGGGGATTGGACGCAGATAGGGCAATCCTCGAATGTGGAAGTGTCTCGTCTTAGTTGAAACCAGCGTAAGGGCACGTTATTCGAGAGTTATGGTTCGATTGCCTGGCCCCGACGACTGACAACTGCCGTGAAATGTTTTCCGTCGTAGGCCGGGTTTGGATTTGGGGGTGAGTGTCCAGGCTCTGCCCCCAGAAGCGAACAGACTCAGTCTAAGCTGGACTTTGTCCATTTCACCAATGCGACTATATCTTGCGGAGCAAGGCATCCTCAGATGCCGTATCTCGTGGCCACATTTGCATCTGGGGATGCAAACTCCTCGAATGGACAAAGTCCAGCTATTATAATGAGGAGAACTGTTATCGTGAAGTTTCAAGGCAAGGTGGCGCTGGTTACCGGTGGATCGCGGGGTATCGGCCAGGCGATCGCTGTCGCGCTGGGTGGCGAAGGGGCAACCGTGGTGGTGAACTACCTTCGAGATGCTGAGGCTGCCCAGCAGACGGCTGATCGGGTGACTGCCTCGGGCGGGCAGGCGCTGACCTGGCAGGCGGATGTCGTCTCACCGTCCCAGGTCGGTCGTATGGCAGCAGCTGTGGTCGAGCAGTTTGGGCGAATCGACATCCTGGTGAACAACGCCGGCGGCAAGATTCGGGCAGCGCCCTTCCTGGACGTTGATGAGGAATTGTGGGATGAGTGCATCGACCTGAACATGAAGGGAACCTTCTTCTGTTCCCAGGCGGTGGCACGGCACATGGTCCGCCAGCGGTACGGCCGGATCATCAACATCAGCTCAATCGCCGGTTTTCAAACGCAACCAGATCGTACCCATTACTCAGTGGCGAAGGCCGGTGTGGCGATGCTGACCAAGTCAATGGCAGTGGAGCTGGCACCTTATCATATCACCGTCAACGCCGTGGCCCCCACCTACGTGAAGACCAAAGCCACCGCCGATGTGATCGCCGGCCGGGAAGATCAGCTTGTTTGCATGCATCCTTTGGGCCGCCTGGGCCTGCCCAGTGATGTGATCACGGCGGTGCTTTTCTTCGCCTCCGATGAAGCGGAGTACCTGACCGGACAGTGTCTGTTCCCGGATGGGGGCAACACCCTGGGACGAAACTGGCCGTTTTAGCACCTGTCTGATCCCAGTACCGATGAAAGGACCTACTGACAATGCGCGGAAGCTACAATGGCAAGATACTGCACGTTGATCTCACGCAAGCACGATGGTGGTCCGAAGAACTGGATGACATCATCTACCGGACGTTCCTGGGCGGAAGTGCGCTGTCATCCTACCTTCTGCTGCGGGATCTGAAGCCGCGAGTGGACCCGTTGGGTCCTGACAACTTGCTCATCCTCATGACCAGCGTCATCAATGGCCTACCCCTGTCCGGCGCCAGTCGCTATAGCGCAGCCGGAAAATCCCCATTGACAGGAGGATTTGGCGTGTCGCAGGCAGGTGGCTATTGGGGCCCGGAGCTGAAGCGGGCCGGCTTCGATGGGATTGTCGTCCACGGTCGGGCAGCGAATCCCGTCTATCTGTTCGTCCACGGCGACGAATGTGAGATCCGCGATGCCAGCCGGTATTGGGGTCAGTTGTCGGGCGAGGTGCAAGATGGGCTGGAAGGCGAGCTTGGCGACAAGCGCATCCGAGTCCTGCAGACGGGCGTGGCTGGCGAGAACCGGGTGCGATTCGCGGCTTTGACCAACCAGCTGCGCCACTTCCACGGCCGGGCCGGCCTGGGTGCGGTAATGGCCAGCAAGAACCTGAAGGCGATCGTCGTTCGGGGACGGGGCAGAATAGCGGCCGCGGACGGCGATGCAGCCCAAGAGGTGTTGCGGTGGTTCGGAGAGAACTATGATCGTGATACGGACGCGCTGCACCTGGACGGCACTGGCAGGGTGGTTGCGATGCTGAACGAGGCCGGCATCCTGCCGACGCACAACTTCCGCGATGGCTCTTTCGACATGGCTGATTCCATATCTGGCCAGGCCATATCTGACACTATCCTGGTCAACCGGGGCACCTGCTTCGCCTGCGCCGTCGCCTGCAAGCGCGAGGTGGCGGTGCCCGATCGGGGAGTCACTCCCAAGTACGGCGGTATGGAATACGAGACGATAGCGGCCACTGGCTCTCTCTGTGATGTCGGCGACCTGGAGGCCATCGCCGAGGCGTCTGAGTGGATTAACCGCTATGTGATGGACAGCATCTCCACCGGGGCGACCATCGCCTTCGCCATGGAATGTTACGAGAATGGCATTCTGACTCGGGACGACACCGATGGGATCGAGCTGGTCTGGGGCAACGCCGATGCCGTGATCCAGATGATTCACAAGATCGCCCACCGCGACGGAATCGGAAATCTGTTGGCAGATGGCGTGAAACAGGCGGCCAGTCAACTGGGAGGGGGAGCCGAGCGGTTCGCGCTGCACGTCAAGGGGCAGGAGCTGCCGATGCATGAGCCCCGGGGCAAGCAAGGCCTGGCGCTTGCCTACGCCCTATCCCCCACGGGTGCCGATCATATGGAAGCGCCGCACGATCCCGTGTACGAGGGATTTGGAAACTTCCAGCACGAGCTCAGTCAGCTGGGCTTGCTGGAGCCGGTAGACAGGGCAACGCTATCTCCCCAAAAGGTGCGGGCTTTCTTCTACACCCAGATGGTCTGGAGTCTGTACGATGCGGTTGGCATGTGTGACTTCGTGGGGACACCCTTGGGCGCACTGGAACTGAACCGCCTGAGGGACACCATCAACGCTGCTGCCGGCTGGGATATGAGCGTGTTCGAGCTGATGAAGGTGGGGGAGCGGGCAAACACGATGGCACGGCTGTTCAACAACCGGGAGGGGTTCACCCCGGCCGACGACACGCTTCCGTCGCGCTTGTTCGAGCCGCTGGGGAGTGGCGCCGTGGCCGGGCAGGCCCTGGATCGGGAGGAATTCGCCCGCGCGCTCCAGCTGTACTATCAGATGGCTGGCTGGGACGAGAGGGGCATGCCTGGCCCTGCCAAGCTGGCTGAGCTGGGTCTGACGTGGCTGATGGCGGAGTCGGAGCCGACGTAAGACCCTTCATTCATTCGGTCACGCCGGCCGTGGTCCTAATGGGAGGCAGATGGACTACGCCGGGGGGCTGGGTCGCGGCCGCCTTCGGGTGGAATAGGACTGGCAGTCCTTCATCGGCGACTCTACCCCAGAATTTGTTGTCTCTGTCGGACTGGCTGAGCTTGCATGGGGACTAGTGATCAGGACTGCCAGTCCTGTCCAGAATATACGGAGTGGTGAGAGTGACGCCAAGGTTGGTTGTCTACGGTGATATCACTATTGATGTCCTGGTTCAATTCCAGGCCGCGCCCAGTGTTGGGCACGATGTCACCGCTGACCACATCTCGCTCATACCTGGCGGGTCCGCCGCCAACTGTGCGGTGACGGCTGCACGCCTGGGCATGGCGGTCGACTTCGTCGGTGTAACCGGTTCCGATCATCTGGCCCAAGCGCTTGTTGACGACTTGCGGGTCAACTCAGTTGGCACCAGATACGTGCGCCAGACGGAAGCGCCCACCGCCATCATCATTGACATGGTGAACGCCGACGGCGAGCGGACGTTCTATTCCTTTCGGGGGGCGATCACCATGGTGCGCTATGGAACGATTCCCCCAGAACTGATCGGTCCCCAAGATCATCTGCACGTGTCGGCGTATACGTTTCAGGACGCATGCTCCAGAGAGACGGCGCTGGCCCTGATGGCTCGGGCCCGGGAAAGGGGCGCGACCATCTCATTGGATCCATCCGTTCAGTTCGCTGGGGAAGTCCGGGACAGGCCCCCCGATATCCTGGCTGACCTGGATTTCATCTTTCCCAACAGTGATGAAACCGGCCTGATGACCGGCCGGGATGACCCGCGTGAGGGCGCTGCCGCTATCCGCGACCTTGGACCCAAGACGGTGGTGGTCAAGCTGGGCCGCCGGGGATGCTACATCGCGTCTGACCGGGAGGAGTGCTTTGTTCCTGCGTACCCGGCCACGGAGGTGGTGGACACGACCGGGGCTGGCGATGCTTTCTGTGGTGGCTTCCTGACGGCCTGTTTGCACGGCCTGGAGCTGACTGAGGCGGCCAGGGTCGGCCACGCAGCCGCCGTTCACGTCATCGCCCAACGCGGTGGCCACTCGGCATCCCCGACGCTGGATGACGTGATCCGGTTTGTGAGTCAACAGGGAGACGAAGAGCTGGCCTCCCGAATATGCCTATTGAAGACTCGTCTGAAAGAACGCCTTCTCACCGCGGCCCGTCCTGCCCGCACCTGCGGCGCAGGCACAGGTGGCTCGCCAGCGGGCCAGGGAGAACGCTGAGAGCGCAGCCTGTCCTGCCGGAAGGCCAGGGAGAAAATCTTATGAAATCTCTGCGGACTCCGCGTGCTCCCCCCGGCACCGCCGCTGCGCGGCAGCGCGGGGGCAGGTGGGCGGTAGATCCTCGTTTATTGCAGTGGAGTCATTGAAAGGTGGGGAACTATGCAAACAGAATCGATTCGCGTGAACCCGGAAGTCGAAAGCGCGCTGGCAGACGGCTCGCCGGTGGTGGCCCTGGAAACGACGATCATTGCCCACGGCATGCCCTATCCCACCAACCTGGAGACCGCCCTGGCGGTGGAGGAGATTGTCCGCTCGAAGGGCGCGGTGCCGGCCACCATCGGCATCAGCGCCGGCGAGATAACGGTGGGGTTGACGGAGGAGGAAATCCGCTTCTTCTCCACCAGTAAGGAGATCGTCAAGGTTGGGGAGCGTGACATCCCGTTGGTCGTTGCTCGGAGACTGCACGCCGCCACCACCGGGGGTTCGACTCTGGCGATTGCGGCAGCAGTGGGCATATCGGTCTTCGTCACCGGCGGTATCGGTGCCGTCGGGCCTGGCGGAACCACCACGTTCGACAT
>JAUVRU010000496.1 GCA_030597485.1 Anaerolineae bacterium | reverse complement strand
GAAGCCGAGATGGACAAGACGGCAGAGGACCTCAAGCAGATCCTTGATCCCAATCTGGTTCTCATTGCCGAAGCCGACGGCAGACCAGTTGGCCTTGTCATATCCCTGCCCGATATCAACCAGGCACTCAAGCATTTGAATGGCCGTCTTTTCCCTCTCGGCTGGGTCAAGGCGTTGTGGTACAGCCGAAAGATCACCAGTGGGCGGTTGATGATTCTGGGTGTGATCGATGAGTACCGGGGGCGAGGGATCGAGGCGCTACTCATGTACGAGACAATGAAGGCAGCCATCCTCAACGGGTACCAGGAATTCGAATTCTCGTGGATCCTGGAAAACAACGACATGATGAATCGCATCTTGGAGAACCTGGGAGGACCTCACGGTGTCCACGTCTATCGAACCTACCGCATCTACCAAATGGACACATAGACCGAGCAGTCACATGTGGGGGGCCTCGGGGCACGGACATCCTGCCCTCCCCCACTCTCACCGGGAGCGCCGGCATAACCTGCCCTCCCACCCGGATCCTCGGATAGACCGCCCCGACCAAACAGATGCACACAGCCAATAGATGTGCGATAATGGACGCCTGATGGAGGATCCAGCCGGGCATCGAACATTCCAGCAACACAGTCCACATCCCCCAGAGGCTGGAGTGGGCTACGAGCTCCCTGAATCTACCCAAGCGTCGGCAACTGGTTGCACAGCCTTCGGGATACTTCAGCTGACTGCAATCCGGTCCTCCACGAGTGCTGGCCTCTGAACAACAGAGAGGAAGTAGAGACCCAATGCGATTCTTGATTACCGGTGGAGCTGGTTTCATCGGCTCAGCGTTGGCCAACCACCTGGCGCGCCAGGGACACCGTGTGCGGGTGATAGACGACTTGAGCGCGGGCGACCCAGGTCGTCTCTCATCGCAAGTCAATTTCACTCGGGGCGACGTGGCCGACAAGCCCAAGCTGTGGCGGTTGCTGAACCAGGTGGATTGCGTGTACCACCTGGCAGCCCGCGTGTCCGTTCCCGAGTCGATTCTGTATCCCCGCGAATACAACGCCGCGAATGTGGGCGGCACGGTCGCCCTGATGGAAGCGATGCGAGACGCCGGAGTTCAGCGGGTGGTGCTGGCTTCGTCAGGGGCAATCTACGGTCAACAACCTGAGCAGCCGGTCACGGAAGACCTGACACCCCGCCCCACTTCCCCCTACGCTGTCAGCAAGCTGGCTGCCGAGTACTATGTCAACACCATCGGGGCATTATGGGGAATTGAGACCGTTGTCCTTCGTATCTTCAACGCTTTTGGTCCTGGCCAGGCCATCCCACCCACGCACGCACCCGTGATTCCCCAGTTTGTACAGCAGGCGCTAGGTGGCGGGTCGCTGGTCATCTTTGGTGATGGCACTCAAACTCGTGACTATGTCTACATTGATGATGTCGTCGAGGCGCTGGCAGCGGCCGCTACCGTACGTGGCATTGACCAGCAGATCATCAACATCGGGTCAGGCCACGAAACCAACGTGCACGAGCTGGTCGAGGTTGTCGAGCGGGTGACTGGACGTGAAGCCCAGGCCTTACATGTGCGGGTCGAGAGTGGTGGCGTGAGTCGCCTGGTGGCGGATCTGCAGCAAGCCGGGCACTGGCTGGAGTATACGCCCAAGATAGACCTGGAAACGGGACTGAAGCTTCTCCTGGAACGCGATCCTCAGTTCATAATGGCCGCCGACACAGAGGCCAGGTCATCCTGACGCCACCTGCTGAGAAGCCCTGGTGGTTCTGCAGGGCTAATCATCAGCCCTGTTACTATGGCGGTTCGGTCCATCCCTTTCCCAGATTGAGCCATGTCACCTGATTCTACCTCGGCGTTGACTCTGCACCCAACCCGAACTCATCGTGCAGGCGGCGCAATGCCTCTTCAGCATCATCCTGGGCAACCACGACCGAAATGCTGTACTCGCTGGAGCCCTGGGCGATGGCGATGACATTTATTCTCTCCCGGCCCAGCGAGCCGAAAACGCGCGACGCTATGCCAGGCGTACCCTTCATGCCAGCACCAACAACGGTCACGATCACAATGCCATTTTGGGCCCATATGCTCTCGATATCGTGGCGCTCCAGTTCACGCGACATCTCGTCCTCAAGCGCCGCCAACACCGGC
Source organism: Anaerolineae bacterium (assembly GCA_030597485.1). Lineage (GTDB taxonomy): Bacteria > Chloroflexota > Anaerolineae > 4572-78 > NAK82 > JAUVRU01. The sequence goes on along the minus strand of JAUVRU010000496.1, from coordinate 728 downwards.
ACCGCCTCGGTCGTCGGAACCACGAAACAGATGCTCTGTTCGGAGGAGGACTGGCTGATCATCAACACGCTGGTCCCGGTGTGGGCCACGGCACCAAAGGTACGCGCCGCCACACCAGGCACCCCGATCATCCCCGATCCTTCGACGATGACCAAGCTCAGCCCCTTGATGACAGTAATGCCCTTGACCATCCGGCCTGATCCGTCAGAGTCCTTGGTAACCAACGTGCCAGGATGATCTGGTTGGAAGGTGTTGCGGATACGCACCGGGATGATCGACTGCCTGGCCGGGCGAATGGCTTGCGGGTGTAGCACTTTCGCCCCGAAATAGGCCATCTCCCCGACCTCCGCATAAGACAGGCGGCCAATAGTGCGGGCATCCGGAACTACCCGAGGATCAGCCGTCATGACCCCGTTCACATCCGTCCAAATCCACACTTCGTCTGCACCCAATGCATGCCCCAAGATGGTAGCCGAATAGTCGCTTCCCCCCCGCCCTAGCGTGGTGACTGTGCCCTTCTCCGAGGCACCGATGAACCCGGTCACTACCGGCACGATTGCCTCTGCAAGCATGGGAGATAGGACCGCCTGGACCCGTCCAGATGTCGGCTTCATCAGGGGGCTGGCCACCCCATGGCGGCCATCAGTTATGATCAGCCCCGTGGCATCCACCACCCTGGACCGGACTCCGTGCTCCTCAAGTATTGCCGCCACCTGTCGCACGCTCAT
>JAUVRU010000346.1 GCA_030597485.1 Anaerolineae bacterium | reverse complement strand
TCTGCAACACGCCCGGGTGGAGGGCGCTATACAGACGATGTCTGGAAATGTGCTGACCATTGGTGCTTCCACAGAACCTCTCTTCATAGTCACCCAGGAGGCCTGCTTATGCAGAGTGGTTCTGTAGAAGCATATGTTAGCGCACCGTTGACATTATTGACATGATCAGTTCCTGAGTGGGTTCTTGGATTTCGGCAATCTGTTCTTGGACTGCCATGCACCAGTTTGCCGGCCCTATTGGCCCGAATCAGGTCTTTACTCATCCTCACACCTCCCCCCTGTACCGCGCTCGTTTGCTGAATCCGGCTGAAGCCTCGAGTCCGAATCCCCTCGCTCGGGGTGGGCGCAATAGGTGGTAGTGGGCAGCGGCCGTCTTGTGGCTCCCCGCTGATGGCTGAGCGCTGCCTGCTGACGCCTACTCAATCTGCCAGTTGAAGGCGTCCCAGGTCAGAGCATCGTTAGGGTTGATGACCATGCCCTGCAGGCGGGGCGAGAAGGCGTGAATCTCGGTGAAGTAGACCAGGTAGAGCATGGGACGCTGGTCCCCCAAAATGCCGGCGATCTGACAGAAGGTAACACGCCGATCCAGCGGGTCAACCTGGGTAAGCGCGTGCCCTAGCAGGCTGTCCACCTCGGGATGGGCGAAGCGCATCACGTTGCCTCCCCTTCCGCCGTCTTCTATGCTGGGCACAGACCACGAGGCGTAACGCCAGATGAGATAGTCGGTGGGGTCAACGCCGGGATACCCATCGTCCCATAGGTCTGCGTCGAATTGGCCGTGGACTTCCAACCCGCCCTCTTGCCAGCCGCCCCGCAAGTCTCGCGCCCCGGTCAGGTCGTACTGTACCTTGACGCCCACTTCCTTCCACATCTGGCTGATGAGTTTCTGCGCCTTGGTCAGCGAGTCCCAACCCTCGATGCTCAGCAGGGTTATCTTGAACTCGGTATCATCCGGCGTGTTGGGCGCGCCATGTGATTCGAGCACCCCGTTGCCATCCAGGTCCAGCCAGCCAGCCTGTGCCAGCAGTGCCCGGGCTGCCTCGGGGTCATAGGGTATCTCCGCCATGTCGGGGCAGGTGGCCCAACCGTGATAGAACTCGCTGGAAGCCACCCTTGCCCGGTCACCAAAAGCTTCCTCGACCAGCTGTTGGCGATTGATCGCCGTGTCCAGCGCCTGGCGTACCAGAGGATCAGCCAGCGCGAAGTGGGGTGTGATGGCATGCAGCGTTCCCGTCTCATCTTGGTCTGGCGGCTGACTCAGATTGAACACCACTCGCAGCAGCCAGCGGGTGGGCAGCGAGGCCCATCGCAGACCCTCTATCTCCTGCAGATACTCTATTTGATCGTCGGTCAACCACAGGCTGGCGTGCGCATCGCCATCCCCCAGCAGGTCGGCGCGGTCGGCGTCATCAGGGACGATGGGGAAGATCAGGCGGTCCAGGAATGGCCGCTCTGTCTGCCAGTAGAGAGGGTTGCGCGCCAGAACCAGCTCCTTGTCTTCCTCCCACGATTGGAGCACGAAGGGACCGGTGCCCACCGGCTCGGTGTTGCAGTCCCAGCCGGCCATCCAACCCGGGTCGCCGCAGGCGTGACGGGGGAAAATGCCCATCCCACGGCCGCTGAACTGTCCCCAGATGTTGGCGTAGGGCTCCCGATAGTTCAGGACGACGGTATAGTCGTCGGGTGTCTCCACGCTGTCAATCAGATCCACACCGGTGCTGTGAGCTAGTTTGTTGTTGGGATGGTGCAAGGCCTCATAGGTAAACAGCACATCGTCGCTGGTGAACGGTGTCCCGTCGGACCAGACGATGTGATCTCGCAGCTTCCAGGTGACGGTTAGCCCATCGGCGGAGATGCCTCCATTTTCGCGGCTCGGCAGCTCCCGGGCCAGCCTGGCCTAGGAACTGCCGTCGGGTCCCATCTCGGCCAGTCCCTCATAGACCAGCTCGCCCAGCACCTCCTCATAGCCGGTGTCGCTGAGGTAGGCGTTGAAGCCGGGAGGATCGCTGGGGATGGGGATGATGACCGTCTTCAGTGATCCGGGCAGCGGTGGCTCGGTAGGAGGGGGACCGGGTGTTTGCTGCTGGCAACCAGGGACGAATAGAGCAAGGCAGACAATCAGGCTCAAGATGCCTGCATATGAACGAGCGAACACGAAAAGGAGCTCAAACCCAAGTCGCCGAGATATCTCCTCGCCGACTCGCTGATTCGCTGATTCGCTCATTCCAGTCAATATCCCCTGCCCATGCCGCGGTAGGTGAAACCCAGCTCCTTCATATCGTCTGGCGGGTACAGATTACGGCCATCCACCAGGAATGGCTGTCGCATCAAATCTCGGACTCTTCCCATGTCCAGGTGCTTGAACTCGTTCCATTCAGTGCAGACCACCAGCGCGTCGCAGTCCGTGGCCAGGTCGTATGCGTCCTCGGCCAGACACAGCGCCGGCAGCTGCGCGGCGGTGTTGGGCATGGCCACCGGGTCATACCCTTTGACCTGCACCCCTTCGCTCAGCAACAGACGGGCCACCTCAAGGGCCGATGCCTCTCGTATGTCATCGGTGTTGGGCTTGAAGGCAAGCCCCAGCAGGCCGATAGTCTTCCCTCGCAGGCGGCTGCCCAGCACGTCGCGCAGCTTCGTGATGACCTGCTGGCGCTGGTACTGATTGATGTCCATCACCGACTTGAGCAGCTGAGGGTGGGTGCCGTGGGTGGAGGCCATGTGGGCCAATGCCTTGACGTCCTTGGGAAAGCAGCTGCCGCCATACCCAATGCCGGCGTCCAGGAAGTGGTGACCGATGCGCTTATCGTAGCCCATGCCGATGGCTACCTCTTTCACATCGGCCCCCAATCCCTCGCATATGTTCGCAATCTCGTTGATGAAGGATACACGCGTGGCCAGAAACGCATTGGAGGCGTATTTGATCATCTCAGCGGTGCGCAGGTCGGTGATAATGATGGGCGCCCGCAGGCCGAGATAGAGATGGGCCACCTTGTCAGCCGCTTCCTGGTCGAGCGAGCCGAGCACGACCCGATCGGGGCTCATGAAGTCCGCGATGGCCGCACCCTCACGCAGGAACTCGGGGTTGGAAACCACCGCAAACTCTATGGGTTGGGGCTGATTGGCGCTGATGATGTCGGCCACCCAGTCACCAGTACCTACCGGCACCGTGCTCTTGTTGATGATAATCATGGGGTGATCCATGGCGCGCGCCATTGCCTGGGCGGCGGCTTCGACGTACTGCAGGTCGGCCTCACCGTCCACCCCTTCGGGAGTGCCAACGGCGATGAACACGAATTCGGCATCAGCCAGCGCTTCCGGGTAGTCGGCCGTGAAGGAAAGCCGGCCCGCTCGGGCGTTGCGGCTTACCATTTCCTGCAACCCGGGCTCGTAGATCGGCACACCTCCCTCCTGTAGGGTCTTGATCTTAGCCCGGTCTACGTCCAGGCAGCATACCTTGTTGCCCAGGTCGGCGAAGCACGTGCCGGTCACCAGGCCAACGTAGCCAGCGCCGATGACGGTGATGTTACGCATTAGGAAATCTCCTGTTACACTCGAGAGTACTCGGTTGCTGACGAGTCACCGATAGAGCGACTCACCGAAGGGCCAATAGATTTCCCGGCTCGCTCGCTGACTCGCTCATTCGCTCATTCATTCACAGCCCGCCTCGCCACCTCCTGCCCCAACTCCACCGCATAGTTGGCTCCCCGGTCCCAGGGATACACCTGGCTCATGCTGGCCCAGTACAGACCGGAGATGGGCGTGGCCAGATCGGGGATGT
>JAUVRU010000236.1 GCA_030597485.1 Anaerolineae bacterium | reverse complement strand
GGCGGCATCTCCAGAGGATGCTAGCCTATCCAGAGGATGCCTTGCTCCACTGTCTTGAGCTGTCTGCAGGTCTTCCCCAGCGGTGGACAGGAGATCGTGGATCGAGTATAATCACCACGAGCCAGTGCCCCGTTCCTCATTCCGCATTCCCTGCCTCTCGGTCCTGGCGGCACGTCCTCCAGCTCAGTGTGCGGGAATGTGACCGGTAGAGCACTACCAGGGGCGAAGAAAGGAAGGACCCTATGGTGATGCAACTCAGCGAGTTCCCCCGTCCGTCAGAAGACAACGGCCGCGGCGTCCATTGGAGCCTGAGCGTCTATGAATGGGGCAAACGGGACTGGAGCTTTTGGGCTGAACAAATAGGGCGCATGCGACTGAAATGGGTTAAGATCATGGATGATGGGGGCGGATCCGGGTGGCGCCTGGCGCGGCGGCTGACCGACATGGAAGTCATGCCGGTGGTGCGCCTGTATTGGCCACAACAGAATCCAGGCAACATTGGCTCGCGCGGCGGTGATGCGGTCAAGCGCTACCTGGAGGCCGGCGCCATGTACTTCGAGACCAACAACGAACCGGACCTGGACCTGGAATGGCAAGACGGTGGAAAACCGAGCAACTGGCTCGACATTGTAGTGGACAACTTCATCATCGATGCCGACATCATTCTGGGGCTGGGGGGATATCCGGCCGTGCCCGCTTTCGGCGTGGGCGCTCAACGGGACCCATTCTCCAAGATCGTCCAGCGAGGACGGTCTGATATCCTGGATGGCGGCGCGTGGGCGGCTGTTCACAACTACTGTCTGGGACGGCCGCTGGAATACCCCAACGACCGCGTCAACACCCACGGCGACCCCATCTCGGAAGCGGAGTGGGAGGCCGCTGGGGGCACGTGGGCCTGGGAAATGAGCCGGGATGAGGTCAACCAGGCTCGCCGAGAACATACCAATCCTGACGCCACCATTATGACAGACAGCACCTGCTTCCGCGCCTTTGAGCAGCTGAACGAAGTCATCGTCCAGGCGGCAGGCCATTCCATCCCCATTATGATGACGGAGGGCGGCTACAACGTGGGCCAGCGAGCCGGGACGACTTTCGGAGATGATCCCCGCTATCCCAAGCCGACGCCGCAGGCCGCCAGCGAGATGAGCCGCGACATGTTCCGCCACATGCAGGGCGACCAAACCATTCTGGGCAAAGCGGTTCCTGAGTACTTCTTCGCTGCGATGCCCTGGCTGATCGCCGCATATCGGATCGCGGTGTGGGCAGCGCCTGCGGAACACCAGGGACCGTGGTTCACACATCAGCTCGATCAGCAATTCGGACTGCAAGGTGAATTGCCCCTGGTACAGATGCTCAAGGATCTCCCCAGCCGGGTACGCCAGGATGGGCCAGCGCCCAAGCAGTGGACCAAGCCCTCCTAGCATCAAGAGTTGGGGCAGAATTGGGACCACCGGTTGAAGTATCTGGGCGTGAGACTGGAGCGGGCACCGGACACCAGCGGTCCCTACTGGAAGCTGGTCGAGGCCAGGTGGCTGGACGAAGATGAGTCGATGGGTGCCGGCTACATCTTCGTCAGAGCGCTGGATGAAGACGACAATCCGCTGGAGAACGCCACCTCCATCGTGGCGCGCCAGGACGCCAGCGACCAGGTGCCCACCAAGGGCGCGATTGACGGCTATTGGGGCAACTACGCCATGTACGGCACCCTGGGAACGTATCGGGTGAGGATGTCCGAGGGCAATCACCCGTCGGAGACGGTGACGGGCCTGGGACTGGGCAGAGAGGACGATCCCGAGCTGTGGACGCGCACCGCGTTCCGCCTGAGCTTCAAGCTGGCCAATACAGGAGCCGCCGGGTCCCACACACCCACAGAAGCGGAGAGGCTGGCTGCGCTGCACAAGACGGTGCGCAAGGTAGCCCAATCACACATCTTCCCCCTCGATCCCGACTCGCCGTTTCACCAATACGCGCGCCAAAACAACCTGGGACAACGGCTGTCGACCCGGTTCACGTTCAAATACGAAGGCGTGTCCATTCAAGCGCAGGCGTTCGAGAAGGGAATTGCCTACGCTCCAACCGACCAACCCGATCAGATGGCTCACGTGGGATGGACGTCACCGAATCTCAATACAGTCTGACCGAAGGAGAAGATGGTGGATACCCAAACCATCACGGAGAAGCAACACAAGTATCTGTGGCCCAACCACGTTACCTACTACCAGCAACCGCGCGGCCGGCAACGCGGCGAAGGTATGTACCTGTATGACGTCGAGGGCAACCGGTACCTGGACTTCTTTGGCGGCATCCTGACCATCAGTGTGGGACATTGTCATCCCAAGGTCACCGAGGCGCTGACGCGCCAGGCAAGAACGTTAGTTCACACCTCGACGCTGTACCCCCATCAGAATCACGTCGACCTGGCAGAGAAGCTGGCCCAGATAACTCCGGGCCGCCTGCAGAAGTCGTTCTTCTTCAACAGCGGAACCGAGGCGAACGAAGCAGCTGTGTTGCTGGCCAGAGAGGTCACAGGCGTCCAGGACGTCATCGCGCTGCGCCACGGCTACAGCGGTCGCTCGGCGCTGGCAACCACTTTGACCGGCCAGGCTCCCTGGCGTGTGGGCGGCGCCCAGGTGCTGGGCATCCAGCACGCCGTGAATCCCTACTGCTACCGTTGCGCCTTCAGGCTCACCTATCCCCAATGCGGTGTCGCCTGCGCGGAAGACATTGAAGAGGTCATCAAGACCACCACCAGAGGCCGGGTGGCTGCTTTTCTGGCCGAACCCATCCAGGGGGTGGGCGGCTTCATCACCGCGCCACCCGAGTATTTTGAGGTTGCGGTCGAGATCGTGCGCAAGTACGGTGGTCTGTTCATCTGCGACGAGGTTCAAACTGGCTTCGGGCGGACCGGCAAATACTGGTTCGGCATCCAGCACTGGGGTGTGGAACCAGACGTGATGACCATGGCCAAAGGGATCGCCAATGGGTCCCCTCTAGGAGCTGCGGTTGCCACCTCCGAGGTGGCCGACAAGATGGAAGGCCTGATGATCTCGACCTTTGGCGGCAACCCAGTCTCATGTGCCGCCTCGCTAGCCACCATTAAGGTCATGGAAGAGGAGGCCTCTCCCCAGCACGTGGAGGAGGTAGGCACCCTGCTGCGCCAGGGGCTGGAAGCCTTGAAAGAAAAGTATCCTGTTATGGGCGATGTGCGCGGCAAGGGCCTCATCCAGGGGGTGGAGATGGTGCGAGATCGCAACACCAAGGAACCGGCCACCCGTGAAGTGGGGCACCTGTTTGAAGCCACTCGCCAGCGCGGGCTTCTCATCGGCAAAGGCGGGCTGTATGGCAACACTGTTCGGGTCACGCCACCACTCATCGCCCGCAAGGAAGACATCGAGGAAGCTCTGTTCATTCTTGACCACGCATTTGCGGAGGTGCAGGAGACGCTATAGACCCTCAGCGATCAGCCCCAGGCCAACGGGAAAGCACCGTTTGCGTAGAATGTCATTCCCGGACCGGCGAACTGGAGAGTGGTGGCCTGCTGCTGATTGCCTGCCGCGTACTGCTGATTATTGATCGGGAGGCAACATGGAAATGGGACTACTACCCGACGAATTGCTGGCTCTCTACCGCCAAATGGTCCTCATTCGGCGCCTTGAGGAAAAGGCCACAAAACTCTACACCGCCGGCCAGATTGGTGGATTCCTGCACCTGTACATCGGCGAGGAGGCTATCGCCGTGGGCGCGTGCAAAGCAATACACCCGGACGATCACCTCTTCACTGCCTACCGCGATCACGGTTGGGCCATTGCTCGCGGCCTGGATCCCGGCCGGATATTGGCCGAGCTGCTCGGCAAGGTGACGGGCGTCAGTGGCGGCAAAGGTGGCTCCATGCACATGGCCAGCGCAGAGCATCACTACTGGGGCGGACACGCCATCGTGGGCGGGCACCTACCACTGGCCACAGGCGTGGGCCTGGCTATCCAGTACCGAGAAGAAGGCCGGGCAGTGTTGTGCGTGCTGGGCGAAGGCACAAACAACATTGGATACTTCCACGAATCGCTCAATCTGGCTGCGCTGTGGAAACTGCCAGTCGTCTTCCTGGTGGAGAACAATCAATACGGGATGGGGACGCAAGTGGGCCGGGCCTCAGCCGTGTCCGACATCTTCGCGAAGGGATGTTCATACGATATCTCCAGCGCTGCCATTGACGGACAAGACGTTTTGGGAGTTCACGCCGGGGTCCACGACGCACTGAAGCACGCACGCCGCCACGGTCCCTATCTCCTGGAAGCCAAGACGTATCGGTACTCGGGCCACTCTATGGGCGATCCAGAACGATATCGCAGCAAATCGGAGATTGAGGAATGGCGCGCCCACGATCCCATCGCACGATTTGGTGAGCATCTGAAAGCCAAGGATGTCGCGGACGACGCTCAGCTGGAGGGCATCTGGCAGGCCGTTGATGTCGACATGGAGGACGCGGTGCGTTTCGCTCAAGAGAGCCCTGAGCCAGACGATGCCGCCTTATGCGAGCATGTTTATGTCAATCCCATCCCTCATCGCTAGGAGGTGAGCGGCTATGCCAACCATCACAGTGCGAGAGGCAATCAGTCAGGCGCTTCGCGAAGAGATGTACCGCGATGAACGTGTGTTCATTATGGGCGAGGAGATCGGGATATGGGGCGGCACGTATGCCGTTACCCGGGGGTTCCTGGACGAATTCGGGGAGAAGCGTGTGCGTGACACCCCCATCGCCGAAGGCGTGATCGTGGGGGCAGCAGCTGGCGCTG
>JAUVRU010000296.1 GCA_030597485.1 Anaerolineae bacterium | reverse complement strand
TATCCTGGAATACATGAAACACTCACCCATCTACGTGGCGGAGGAGGATGCGCCCCCCGTGGACGTGGTGATGGGTGGATGGTGGCATTCCGTCTACCTTCAGTCAGATTACGAGCACAATGGGGAGAGCTTCCTGCTGGTGACTCTGCGAGATGCGGAGCCTTGGGTGGAGGTCTGGGTGGATGCTGGTGGGGGTCTGCACGTGGAGGTCATCACCAGCCACTCCAGGGCGGCATGCCCGAACAGACACGGGGGGCATTTTGTGCTGCGGTACGGCTAGGTTTGTGTTCGCTTCTGTTGCCGTTCGGGTGGCAGCCAGGTGCCTCAGTCGACAAGGACAAGTCGGGGAATACGCTTCGGATTGGCATCTATGCACGAACTGTCCGTGACTGAGAGCATTCTTACCGTGGTGCTGGAAGCAGCTGAAAACGCCGGCGCGCATCGCATCACCACTATTGACCTGGTCATCGGGGATCTATCCAGCATTGTTGACGACTCGGTGCAGTTCTACTTTGACCTCCTGAGCCGGGATACGCTGGCGGAAGGAGCGGTCCTTCGCTTCCGACGGGAACCCGCGACAGCGGTCTGCCTGGACTGTGGTCGTCGGCTTGACGTCAGCCCTCCTCTGATGCCCCTGTGTTCTGAGTGTGGGAGCGCACGGTTGCAGGTGACAGGTGGTCAGCAATTTCTCGTGGAGAGCATTGAGGTGAACGATGAAGATACCGGTAGTGAAAGAGATACTCAACGCCAATGATCAGATAGCCATAGAGAACCGGGCATCTCTTGACGATGCTGACGTCCTCATGCTCAACCTGATGGCTTCGCCCGGTGCGGGGAAGACCAGCTTGATACTGGCCACGGCGGAGCGGCTGCCAGCAGAGGTGTGCCCTGGGGTTATCGAAGGAGACGTGGCGTCCAGCATCGACGCGGACAGGATGGCCGAGCACGGCATCCCGGTGACACAGATCAACACCGGCGGCGGGTGCCATCTGGACGCTCCTATGGTTCGGGCTGCGTTGTCCCACCTTCCCCTATCCGAGATGAACATCTTGTTTGTAGAGAATGTGGGCAATCTGATTTGCCCGGCTGGGTTCGACCTGGGAGCACATCTGGCGGTGGTGGTGGCCAGCGCTCCGGAGGGACACGATAAACCTTACAAGTACCCTGGTATGTTTGCCGCCGCAAATGCGGTGGTGCTCAATAAAGCTGACCTGCTTGAGGTGTTTGACTTTGACACGGACTACTTCCGGCGTGGGGTTGAGATGGTCAATCCCAGTGTTCCGTTTTTTGTCGTCTCTTGCCGCACGGGAGCTGGCATGGAGCCGTGGCTGACGTGGCTGCTTAACCGGCGGCGAGAGCATGCGAGCCAATAATGGCTGGCAGTATGAGGTGGCGAAAGACCGTGAATGGGTGGGAGGTCGCTTTGCTCCAGTGCCGCTGCTATGGAGATAGGGGACACAGGAGTGTGGCCAGTTGGTAAGGCAGCTGGCATCTGCATCCACGCGGCAGCGGTTGCGGATAGAAATCCAAGGTGCCGTGCAGGGAGTTGGCTTCCGGCCCTTTGTGTACCGCCTGGCCAGTGATCTGGCGCTCACGGGATGGGTCATCAACGACACGCGGGGTGTCTTCATCGAGGCCGAGGGCTCTCAGGCCAGCCTGACAGAATTCCTGGAACGTCTTTCACAGGAAAAGCCGCAACACGCTCTTGTTCACAACCTGGATGCTGCGTGGCTGCAACCGGTGGGCTACCAGCAATTCGAGATCCGGCACAGTCAGGTTCAGGGAGCAAAGACTGTTTTGGTGCTGCCTGACATCGCTACCTGTGCCGACTGTCTGGCGGAGATTCTCGATCCCGCCGATCAGCGCCCCCGCTATCCGTTCACCAACTGCACCAGTTGCGGGCCCCGTTTCACCATTGTCCAGGCGCTGCCCTACGACCGGCCCAACACCACCATGCGGGGGTTCAGGATGTGCCTGGACTGCCGGGCTGAGTACCAGGATCCGCTCGACCGCCGCTTCCACGCCCAACCGAATGCCTGCCCCGTCTGTGGTCCCCAACTTGCACTGTGGGCGTCTGACGGTCAGCATCTGGAGAGTGGAGATGACGCCCTGCGGCACGCTGCCCGGGCCCTGAGCGATGGCCGGATCGTGGCCGTAAAAGGGCTGGGCGGGTTTCATCTGATGGTGGATGCTGGCAATGATGAGGCTGTTGATCGCCTGCGAGATCGCAAATCCCGGCCGAACAAGCCCTTGGCGCTCATGGCGCGCGACCTGGCGCAGGCTCACACTCTGTGTGAGATTCCACCCGAGGCAGAGGCGCTACTCACCTCGGCTCAGGCCCCTATCGTGCTTCTTTCCCGGAAGCCACAGGCAACTGTGGCCGCCAGCGTAGCCCCCGGCAATCCCTACCTGGGGATCATGCTTCCATATACGCCGCTGCATCATCTGTTGATGCAAGAGACCAGATACCCGGTGGTCGCGACCAGCGGCAATTTGACCGATGAACCCATTTGCACCGACGAGATGGAAGCCATTCAGCGGTTGGGTCACGTCGCTGACCTGTTCCTGGTACACAATCGTGCCATTGCCCGGCACGCTGATGACAGCATTGCCTGGGTGGTGAGGGGTGGGCCACGCCTGTTGCGGCGGGCACGGGGTTATGCTCCTTTGCCTGTGCTTCTGCGCCAATCGGTTCCTACCATATTGGGAGTCGGTGCTCATCTCAAGAACTCCGTGGCCCTCAGCGTGGGAAAGCAAGTATTCATCAGTCAGCACATCGGTGATCTGGAAACAGCCGAGGCTCTGAATGCTTTCGAACGAGTCATCGCCGACTTCGAGCATCTGTACGAGGTCAAGCCCGTCGCCATCGCCCACGACCTGCACCCTGATTATCTCTCCACGCACTGGGCTCAGAGACAGGGGGTGGATTCGTCGGCGGCTGATCCAGCGCTGATTTCGGTGCAACACCATCACGCCCACCTGGCAGCCTGCCTGGCCGAGAATGGTGCTCGGGGGCCGGCGCTGGGGGTGACCTGGGATGGCACCGGCTACGGCAGCGATGGCACGGTGTGGGGGGGAGAGTTCTTGCTGGGCGATGCTGCTGACTTCAGCCGCGTCGCTTGCCTGCTTCCTTTCCGGCTGCCGGGGGGTGATGCGGCCGTCAAAGAGCCGCGCCGAACTGCGCTGGCTTTGCTGTGGGAGATTGCGGGTGAGGCCATCTGGGAACGAGAAGACCTGGCGCCGGTGGGCGCGCTTGGCGCCGACGAGCGGCGCCTGATGACTCAAATGCTGAGCAGAGGGATCAACTCCCCCTTGACAACCAGCGCCGGGCGCTTGTTTGACGCGGTGGCAGCGCTGCTGGATTTGTGCCAGCAGATTACCTTCGAGGGCCAGGCAGCCATGGCTTTGGAGTTTGCTGCTGATGGGGCCGTTAGTGACGCCTACCACCTGCCGCTTGTTGCCGCCGACGCGCTCGAAACTGGAGGGATGGGGCACTGGGCCACGGCGTGGGCTCGCAGATCTGACCTTCTCGTCCTGGACTGGCGCCCTATGGTGGAAGATCTGTTGACTGACTTGCAGCAGCAATTGCCTGCTGGTATCATAGCAGCGCGTTTTCACAACGCAATGGTGGAGGCGATTGTGGCGGTGGCTCATCGGGTGGGAGAGCGGCGAGTGGCACTGTCTGGAGGCTGTTTTCAGAATCGCTGGCTGACTGAGCGATCTGCTCAGCGCTTGAGTGACGCTGGCTTCGAAGTGTTGCTTCATAGCCAGGTCCCCCCGAATGATGGCTGCATAAGCCTGGGGCAGGTAGCGGTGGCTGCGGCACGGATGGGTAGGTGACCAAGTCATTATGGGTGGAGGGTGATTATGTGTTTGGGTGTTCCGGGTAAGGTGATGAGTATCGAGGAGAATCTGCTGGAAGAGCACGATCTGAACATGGCTCTGGGTAAGGTCAGCTTTGGTGGAATCGCTAAAGAGGTGTGCCTGGTGTATGTGCCTGAAGTGAAGGTGGGTGACTCCGTGATTGTCCACGCTGGTTTTGCCCTTAGCGTTCTGAACGAGGGGGAGGCAATGGGGGTTTTCGAGATGTTGAGCCAGATGTGGGACCTGGCTGCGTC
>JAUVRU010000481.1 GCA_030597485.1 Anaerolineae bacterium | reverse complement strand
GGCGAGTATCCAGACTTCCGAAGTTTTCGTGTTAGCCTGTATCCATTCTGGCTGGCTTGAGACCGAATCTGGCGGCAAAACCGGTGGATCCCGGCAAACTTCGGAAGTCTTCGCCACCAGAATCGAACACGCCCCCCACGGTTGTTCCTTCCTGTCCGGCCCGCTTCATGTTATACTTGGGGAAATACCTGTTCCTCAAGTTGGGATGGTAGCTGCAATGTCTGCTGACCTGGATGTGTTTGATGCCCAAGAACCTTCACTTCCCCCCGATCACCGCTCGGGGTTCGTGGCTGTGGTGGGACGTCCCAATGTGGGCAAGAGCACCCTGATAAACGCCTACCTGGGCCAGAAGATCGCCATTGTCAGCCACAAGCCGCAGACGACGCGCACCCGGCTGCTGGGCATCTATACCGGTGACGACGCCCAGGTTGTTTTTGTGGACACCCCGGGGATCCACGCACCCAGGCACCAGCTGGGGCAAGCAATGGTAAACACGGCATTGCGAGCCATCCCGGACGCTGACGTGGTGCTCTTTCTCGTCGACGCCAGCGTGCCACCCCACGATGAGGACCGGCTGGTGGCGAACGCCATCGGCGCCAGCGGCGACACGGTGCCGGCAGTGATGGCCCTGAACAAGATAGACCTGCTGCCATCGCACGAGAGCCCCTATGCGTCGGCCTACCTGCAATTGCTCGGGCCAGCGGCCTGGCTGCCCATCTCTGCCACCAAGGGCACCAATCGGGATGCGCTGCTGGACCTGATCATAGAGCACCTGCCGCCGGGTCCCCGCTATTATCCGGCCGACCAGATCACGGACCAGCAAATGCGCTTCACGGCGGCCGAACTGGTGCGGGAGGCAGCATTGAATCACCTGCACCAAGAGGTGCCCCACGCTATGGCAGTAGTTACCGGCGAGTTCAAGGAACGCAGCCCGGATATGACGTACATCAGCGCCACAATCTATGTGGAGCGACAGTCACAGAAGCGCATCGTGATCGGGCAAGGGGGGAAGACGCTGAAGGATATCGGCGCAGCGGCCCGGGTTGAGATCGAGCAGATGGTGGGCACTCGCGTCTTCCTTGAATTGTGGGTGAAGGTGCAGCCCAAATGGCGAAAGAAGGCAGCCGATCTGCGCCATTTCGGCTACCATTCTCCCGGCACTTGAGGGATAAGGACTTCCCAACTCGTTGGGGAGATGCCTCCATCAGTTGCGGAGTCCGTTGGGGTGCGTCCGAGGTTCTGGGTCATAGAGACTTCCGAGGTTTTGAAAACTTCGAAAGTCTGCCGCAAGAACCTGGACAGACCCGTCCGTTGGGGTAGCTTGACATCTGCGCGATTTATGTTATGCTGTGCTCAGCATCGGCTCGTGCCTGATGGCGGGACAGGAGGCAGTGCGTTATGAACGACGAGCAACAGAACCGACCGCCCTGGCTGCGGAACCTGCGCCCCAAGGCAGAGGCTGCGGCACTTGAAGCCATGCCGGCGATGGACGATCCTGATCTGGGTCTAGCTATGCCGGATCTCTCATCTGAGAGCTCGCCATCTCTCCGGAGCGGCTTCAACCGTCGCCACCTGCTCTTGCTGGCTGTCTTGCTGTGGACCAATGTGGCTGTGTTGGGTTGCCTGTGTCTGCTGGCGACACAGCGGGTGGTTCTGTAGGGAGACCCTGGCGCTACAACTCCATTTCGTCGAACTCTACGTCCTCGTCCCCGTCAGGCTCCTCCAAGAGGGAGATGGAGGAGCTTTCGTCGAACCGGCCCAGTTGGTCGAGGGCGTCGGCGGCTGACGTGGCCAGCACTTCATCCTCACTGCCGTGGCAGGTCTCCAGGATGTCGCGTGCGTCTTTCCCTCCGATACGGCCCAGAGCCCACACGGCCGCCTGCTGAACCTCACGATCCGAGTCGTTGAAAACCAAGTTGCCCAAATGTGGCACCACACGGGTCAGCTCCCATTCGCCGCAGGCGCGAGCAGCCTCGAAACGAAGTTCCGGATTGGGGTTATCCAGTTCCATAGAGAGCACCTGGCCCCAGCCAGGATCGGCGCTGCGCCCCATGGCAAACAGGGAGCTGGCCTGCATCGTCTCATCGTCGCTGTGATAGGCCGCCTGGATGATATGGTGCACGTCACTCTCGCCCGAATATGCGATTGACTCGACGGCCCGGCGACGCACTTCCAAGGTCTCATCTTCCTGGCCAATGGTCTTGCACAATGCCTCTTCTGCCATCTTGCTGGAAGCCCGGTCCATGGCCTCCAGTTCTCCCAACAGCACGTACTGGCCCAACGCTGTGGCCGCCGCTGCTCGCACGATAGCTGCCTCGTCTGCGTGCAACAGATGAACCAGGGGAGCGATCAGAGACTGACCCGCGTATTCCCACAATCCCCCAATGGCAGCCGCCCGTACCTCGCTGTCCTCATCTCCCATCGCCAGCAGAAAGATGGGGTCGAAATTGACCTCGAAACTGACCTCGGTCAATTCCACCAGTTTGCGCACGACCACACGCCGGCGTTCACGGTCCAACGCGAGCCATTCATCCTGGAACATCGTCATCTGCTCTTGCGTCATTTCTGACAGCGCATACAGGTGCCTGACGTTCAACGGTCCGTCTGCTCTCCCGATGGATTGCAGCATCTCTTCGAATTTCATGGTTATCACTGCCAATAGAGTGTACGAGTCTCGCTCGGTGGGCTCAGGGACTCTCCCACCCGCTGTCCGTCCTCTGTCTCTGTCACCCGTTCCACATAAACCTGCCACTCGTAGACGCGCCCGGTGTCGTGATCCGCTTTGCCCCACAAGATGTCGCTGGGCAGACGCCACGATGTCTCCTTCACGTTGTCGCCGCCGCGTTGGGCCAGGGTGCCGCCTTCGGACCAGGAAAGGCGGATGGCATACCACTCATCCGCGGCCAGCGTGCCCGCCGGCTTCCAGCTCAAGATGATCAGCTGATTGCGGCCCTGGAACAACTCGCCATCAG
>JAUVRU010000431.1 GCA_030597485.1 Anaerolineae bacterium | reverse complement strand
GTCTTATTCTCACGTCCGCCTCCCAACAAGACGCACGTCATTCCTACCTCAAGGGGATCAAGTCCCGCGATGTAGCCAGCGTGGGGGGAGGAAAGATCCTCGATCAGCGAAGCCGCGGGGAGCAAATGAGGCGATTCCAGGACGGACATGTCCCCACCTTGGCTTGTGATCCATTCGACGAACTTCTGCCACGCGCTGCCGTCGTCTAATGAACCAGCCAGCGTGCGGCGAGCCTGCTCCAGGTCGGGCGCTTTGTCAGCCAGCACCAGCATCATTCCGGCCACGGTCAAGCAGTGCTCACGGAAGTCTGGAGGGCCGCCCCCGTGCAAGATATCAATCGCCTCCTTGACTTCCAGGGCGTTGCCCACGGCATTTCCCAGCGGTTGGCTCACGTCGGAGATCACGGCCGCCACCTTGCGGTCCACTCCCCGCCCGATCGCGATCATCAGCTCAGCCAGTTCTTCGGCCTCGGCGTCGGTCTTCATGAAAGCGCCCCTGCCCACTTTCACGTCGAGCACGATCGCATCGGCGCCGGCCGCGATCTTCTTGCTCATAATGCTGCTGGCGATGAGGGGCAGGCTCTCAACAGTGGCAGTGACGTCACGCAGCGCATAGAGCTTGCCATCGGCCGGGGCCAGGTCAGCCGATTGTCCGGCGACGACGATGCCGTGAGCGGCTAGCTGCCGCATGAACTGCTTCTGGTCGAGGGTGGCATTGAAGCCCTGGATGCTCTCCAGCTTGTCAATGGTACCGCCAGAGAAGCTCAGTCCCCGACCGCTCATCTTGCCGACAGGCAGTGCCTGGTTGGCAACCAGAGGCGCAACGACCAACGTCGTCTTATCGCCCACACCTCCGGTGGAGTGCTTGTCCACCACGAAAGGAGCGACCGGGTGGAGGTCCAGCATTTCACCTGAGCGGGCCATGGCCAAGGTCAGATCAGTCGCCTCTCGCTGGGTCATGCCGCGCAGCAGCACGGCCATGCACCAGGCCGCCGCCTGATAATCGGGGATGTGGCCTTGAGTGTAACTCTGGATGAAGAACTGGATTTCCTCTGAGGTCAGCTGGTGACCATCTCGTTTCTTGGCTATGATGTCGACAGCTCGCACCGGATACCTCCTTGTTTGGGTTGGGCCTACCTGCTTGAGCCAGTGACCCGAGCCTGGAAACCCTCGAGTCCTGCAGGGTTTGCGTCTTTGGTTAATCTTCCGTCAACTTGGCGGTCATTATAGCCCCGATGCTGGTCGGAGACAAGATTGTAGACCAATGGCAATTGCGCTTGCATCCAGTGGCCGCGTGGCGTAAAATTGACAGCGTAGAAACAGTCTTCGCCCAAGGGAAAGGGTCAGATCGTGCGTGCTGGTCATCTCCACGGTGTGCGATTGCGTAGACACTTCCAGTGTCTGGAGTTGCAGCTGGCGTTGGACGGAAGATGTCTACCAGACTGCAAGAGTCACAGACCAGACTGATCGAGTCTACCGGGCAAGGGGTTAAGAAGTGGCCAACAGTGAATTGACAGTGATCGGCGGTGGGCTGGCAGGTAGTGAAGCAGCCTGGCAGGCGGCCGAACGTGGGGTGCAGGTGACGCTCTATGAAATGCGGCCCGCCCGGCTGACCCCTGCCCACCTGACCGGACAGCTGGCCGAATTGGTCTGTTCCAATTCCTTGGGAGCGCGTTCAATCGATCGGGCTATGGGACTTCTGAAGGAGGAGATGCGGCGCCTGGGCTCGTTGATAATCTCTTGCGCCGACATGGCGGCGATTCCTGCTGGCGGGGCGCTGGCGGTGGACCGGGACGCGTTCTCGCAGGCGGTCACTGCCCGGATCGAGCAACATCCCAACATTGAGCTGCGACGTGAGGAGATCACCGGCATTCCAGCCGGTCCAGTGATCGTCGCCAGCGGGCCTCTCACCTCCGATGCACTGGCTCAGGCGATAGCCGCTCTCACCGGGCAGGGGTATCTGCACTTCTTCGACGCCATGGCACCCATAGTGGTAGCTGAATCTATCGACATGGCGATTGCTTTCCGCGCCAGCCGCTACGGGCGAGGAGAGCAAGAGCAGGGAGACTACATCAATTGCCCTATGTCGGAGGAGGAGTACAGCCAGTTCGTGGACGCGCTGCTATTGGCGGAGCTGACGCCGCTGCGCGGTTTTGAGCGCGCGGAGGGGCGCTTCTTTGAGGCGTGCCTTCCGATAGAAGTGCTGGCAGCGCGAGGGCGTGATGCGTTGGCGTTCGGACCGCTGCGGCCAGTGGGTCTGACCGATCCCCGTACCGGGCAGCGGCCTTTTGCTGTAGTTCAGTTGCGCCAGGATAACCAGGCAGCCACGCTGTACAACATGGTGGGGTTCCAGACGAACATGCGCTGGGGCGAGCAAGAGCGGGTACTGCGTATGATCCCGGGTCTGGAGAGGTCTGAGTTCGTCCGGTACGGACAAATGCACCGCAATACGTTCGTCAGCTCTCCGCAGCTGCTGGACGATGGCCTTCGCCTACAGTCGTCGCCGTCTCGTCCGCCAAATCCCATTTGGATGGCAGGGCAGAGCACCGGCACAGAGGGTTACGTGGGCAGTGCGATGGGGGGGCTGGTGGCCGGCCTCAACGCCGTACGCTTCTGGCGCGCCTTGCCGCCGCTGGCCTTTCCCCCAACGACGATGGTTGGTGCTCTGCTGCACTACATATCTCACGCCAACGCAGAGGAGTTTCAACCAATGAAGGCCAATTTCGGTTTGATGCCCCCGCTGGCCTGCCGCGTGCGGCGGAAACGAGATCGCTATCAGGCCTACGCCCGCCGGGCGCTGACCGATCTGCAACCGGTTCTCGACGCAGTTGCGGCGCTGGATTTCTGTTGTCAGTGACGCTAGCGTTGGCGTGGGCCGATGCCAGGCTGCGCCAGATACTGGGGCGTTGATGGGGCAGTCGGCAGGGTGGACCTGGCCCTGTTTCAGTCTCATCTGCCAGAAGAAGTGTCACTGAGCCAGTGGACTTCGTGTAGTCATTGTGTTTCCAGAACCCACACTGGACCACACGCAGCCACAGACAACCCAAATCCACACAGAAAAGGACGATCCCTACATGTTAGGAACCGATACACAGCCTATCACCAGCCGCCACAACAGGCGGGTTGTCGAGGCGCGCAGGCTGGAACAGCGCAAGCATCGTGTGCGGCAGGGACGTTTCCGCGTAGAGGGACTTCAGCTGCTACATATGGCGCTGAGTTCTGGTGCGCGACCCGTTGAGGTCTTCTATTGCCAGTCTCAGTTCACG
>JAUVRU010000111.1 GCA_030597485.1 Anaerolineae bacterium | reverse complement strand
GTGCTGGGCGAATGGTGGGGTATTGAGGATGGGCTGGAGGCGGTTGGGCGGTGGCTGGAATCCCGTTTCGGCCGGCCTGATGATGCCACTGCCGGGCGATCCATCACACGGGCATTCGTGACTGCCAGCTTAGTGTTCTGCGTGGGGCCATTGGCCGTGGTAGGCTCCATCCTGGACGGATTGACCGGCAACTATCGCCCATTGGCCATCAAAAGCATGCTGGACGGCTTCGCGTCGCTGGCCTTTGGCGCGTCGTTGGGCCCCGGGGTCCTGTTCTCCGCCATCACCATTCTCGTCTATCAGGGGGGGCTGAGTCTGGCGGCTCGACTGTTGGGAAGCAGCCTGGCTGGCATCAGCGCTGAGACGCCGGCCGTGGTCGAGATGGGGGCTACGGGGGGCGTCTTGATCATTGGTATCGGTCTCCTTTTGCTCGACCTCAAACGCGTGCGGGTGGGCAACTTCCTGCCGGCCATTGCCATTGCGCCTATCGTCGTGATTCTGCTGGAGAGCTTCGGCATTGTCTGGTAAGGAGGGCACACGGTCACTGTTTCTTCCGAGTCACCTGACACCTCCCCACCGGACATTGTCAGTCGCCCGACGAAAGCCAAAAGGCCCTCATTGGCACGTTCTCTGCCACGCCTGCCGGGCACGGTAGAAGACCGGCGCCAGCCCAGTGTTGATGATGGTGTTCAAGACACCCAGTCTCTTGAACCTTGCCATTATCCTTTCCCCTTCACTTTCGCGTTCCGGCAGCGATAGACGCCAGCCGGTCGAACAGCTGGCCCTCGATGGGCACGTGAAAGACTTGGGCGATTACCTGGGTCTAGCCGTGCAGGAAGTACAGCCAGCCGTCTTCGACCGTCACGCTTCGTGTCCCCTCTTGGGCCAGCGCCTGGTGCATAAAATCGAGCTGGCCGCGATAATTCAGTTCCCAGGCGACGCCATTGACCGGGAAGAGGCCAGAATCGGCCACCGGCGAACCGGGGCGGTCCTTCCCCATGCCGGTGGCGTTGATCACCACACTTCCCTCCGGCATGTCAGCCATGATGGCGTCGTTGCGGTGCGGGTCCTGGCTGTGTATGTACTCGAAGGTGATGTCCGTGTCCAGGCCCCGAACCATCTCTTGCAGCCTTTCGAGACGCGGCGTTGAGCGGTTGACCACGACGAATCGCTTGGGGCGGTCGCCTGGCTTCTGCTTGTTGATGAGATGCAGCGCAATGGCTACGGCCGAGCCTCCGGCACCGAAACACAGGACCGCACCGCCGGTGCGGGCAAAATAGTCATCACCCAACACGGCATCGAGACTCAGGCCGGACGTAATCGGGTCCTTGGCGTGGCCCTCAAGTGCCCCTTGTCGCTTTGAGATGCTGGAGACCTCACCGCAGGTTTCGGCATAAGGGTCCAGATAGTCAAACATGTCGCGGGTGGCATCGAGCAGGTCGATCTTGTGGGTGGTAACCAGCGCGCCCAACGAGAGGGGGTCGTATTTGATCTGGGCCACTGTTTGACGATAGGCCTCGACTTCATCATGGAGCTTGAGATCAATCCCTTCGATTATGACTTCCGGGCGACCCAGCTCTCTTGCCCACAAGGGAAAGACGTTCATAATCGAAGATCTGGCAGTGGTCACCCCGACGAAGTAGAAGGTCGGTGCGGTTTTGGTCACGACATGGTAGTGAACGGCTGTTTCTTGTGGCACTGAGATCTCTCCTCAAGTGGATAATCGTCTACACAAACCCATTACACCACACGATAGGCTGGCTCCTGGCCGCGAAGGACAGCCAGGCAGTCCCGCAATGCCATCCAGCCCATGGCATTGGTGGCTCCGTCGGTGTGAGCGCCAGTGTGGGGTGTAGCGATGACTTGCGGCAGTGCCAGCAGAGGGTTGTCTGGGCCTGGAGGTTCTTCGCGAAAAGCGTCCAGCGCCGCGCCCCTCAAGTGACCGCGCTGGAGTGCCTCCAGAAGGGCTCCTTCGTCAACCAGCTCACCCCGTGCCGTGTTGATGAAGAACGCTGCCGGTTTCATCTGGCTCAAGAAAGCGGCGTCAACCATCCCCCGCGTCTCGGGTAGGACCGGCAGATGGAGGGAGAGGAGATCAGCCTGGCTGATGACCTGGTGCTGAGGTCTGAGTTGTACGTCGTATGCCTCGGAAAAGACTGTGTCGGCCATCGGGTCATATGCCAGGATGATGCAGCCAAAGCCACGTAAGCGACGAGCCACTTGCTTTCCAATTGCTCCTAGACCCAACAACCCGACGGTTTTGCCTTTGAGGGACATCCCTGCCAGTCGAGGCCATTCACCGGCCTTCACGGCTGCGTTGGCGTTGGGAATGGAGCGAGTCAGGGACAGCATCAGGCCAACCGTCAGTTCGGCCACGGAGGCGGCATTGGCGCCGGGCGTATTGGTGACGACGATGCCCATTTCGGCGGCCGCGTCCAGATCGACCCTGTCCACACCCACACCGTAGCGGGCGATGACCTTCAATTGGTCGGCCGCCTCCAGCGCGGTCCGATCAATCACATCCAGGCCGGCGATATAGCCGTGGCAACCGGGTAGCAGGTCCTTCACCTCGGAAGAGGAAAGGGGGTGGTCGGCCGGACTGTATACTACGTCGCCGACTGTTGACTCCAGTTCAGTCCGGAGCTGCGGATCATTTTGGGCATAGGACCGAGACGTGACCAACACCCGGCAGGACTTGAGGTTCGGCATCATCGCTCCTCCGGCAGGTGCCATCGAGGATTGTCCACAACATGCGCATCGTGGTCGTGTGCCAGGATCAGCTGGCGAAAGCCGCGATTCTCGATGGTACCATAGTCGTGTCCAGCGTGGCCCGGATAGGCAAAGAAGGTCACCAGGTCTTCCGTCTTGCCTGTGTTGACTGATCTATGTGCCCATCGAGGTGGAATGTACAGCACCGTGCCAGGGCGTAGGTCCTCCACTGCCCATTCGCCTTCAGGGGTTTCCATAACCATCACCCCTTCCCCTGCCAGGCAGTGATAGATCTCGGCGGTCTCCAGTACCGCGTGGAACTGACCCTTGGTCATGAAACACTCCTCGCCAACCCTGCCCGGGTGCACGATAGAGAGACCGGTCATCAGCTCTCCGGTGACTTCGGGACGGACGATCTCGTAGACTTCGTAGACCAACACGTCCTCCTGGGAAAGCATAGCGGCAAAGGCGGCTCCATCAGCATATTGCCCCTCCATAGAGGACAGCTTGCGCGTGATGTGGTTGTGGTACTGAGCCAGCGTCTCACCGGACAGAAGAATGCTATAGGTGAATGGGTGATCTTGTGAACGTTGCATGGGGAATTCTCCTCAGAAGCTGGTGTTGGAGTGACTGGCGGCCCGGACAAGCCGAGTGGTTATGTTCTCCCCGACCAGCCGTTTGATGGTCGCAGGTGTGCATCCAATCTCCTGTAGCCGGGGAACGATCCGGGTGACAAGCCCGACCAGACCTGGCCCGCCTCCAAGTCGAGACCAGAGCGCTCTGTCGGCCATATCGGTGCCAATGGCAACCTGCCGGTCAAGTCCGGCGGCGACCATACTCTCCAGCAGCGGCCAGACGTTTTGCTCGGGCCGGTACTTGGGACGATAGAAAGTGTCATATTCAAGCAGAATGCCCTGTTGGGCCAGATCACGGTGCAGGCCAAAGTCGGGCCGCTTGTCCATATGGAATATCACCAGACGACTGGCAGCAATGCCGTGACGCTGGAGCAAAGCGACAATCGTCTCGGCATCGGCGCCTTTCTCGGTGTGGACGCCGGTGAGGGCACCCGTTTCCAGGCTGGCCCCGGCTGCTGCCTCGATCAAGATCGCGGGAGAGGCAGCCACAGTTGGCTGACAGGCGATCTTGATGAAACCAGCCCGAACTGGCTGGGCCAGCGGCCGGGTCTCTTCCATGCCCTCGGCAATCTCACGCACGAAATGAACCCGTGCTTTGTCGATGTCTGCCCCCCACAGCCAGTGGTCAGGGGGATAGTATCTCTCCAGATGAAATCCAGTGCAGGCTACGACGTGCACGCCGCTGGCGCGTGACAGTTCCAACAGTTTCTGCCCATCGCGCCCGCATCCCCCGGGCTGGCAATCGACCTGGGTACGGCCACCGGCCTTTCGGTAGTCCACCAGCTCGTCGAGAATGCCTGACTGGTCGGTGAGCTGGGGCAGCCCGGGACCCATGCCGTCGACGGCTGCCACCCACAGGTGATTGTGCGCATCAGTGACACCGGCCTTGTCAGACGCGACCGGTCCGGTGACCGTCACGATCATGCCATTGGCGCGGGTATCGTCATTTGGCTGTGACAACGGCCTTGCCTCGGTGATCATGGTTCGACAACGATCCTGGGTGACGCTCGATCCTCAGCGGCAGCGAACGCTTCTTTCCCTTTCACGTTGTGGCCCACCTGCACAATGTTCCCCACAACTTCGTGACCCGGGATGCGTTCCACGCCTGCGGGGTATTGGCGGTGGCTGCTGTGTATCCGCAAGTCCGTGCCACAGACGCCAGCGCTGACCACCCTGAGCAACGCATCGTCAGCGCCGACCGTCGGCCTGGGGTGTTCCTCGACGTGCAGGTCCTCAGGTCCGTGATAGACAGCTGCTAACGTGGCTTCTCTTCTCCCTTCAGTACCTCACCTAGGGCCACTGGACGCTCTTCCAGGAACGACTTGGTGGCAGCCAGAACACCGGCCACTGCCCAACGCCCATCCTGGCCGCCAACCTTCGGCGGCGCGCCAGTCTGGATGCATTGGATGAAATGCTCCATCTCGCGGATATAGCCCCAGGCGAATCGTTCTGGCCAGGTACGGTAGATAGGGGTCACCAGACCCTGTTCGCGATCCGTGCACACGATCACTGCCTGTCCCTGCATCTCACCGATCTGCATGATGCCTCGTTCCCCCACGATCTCAACTCGGGCATCGTATCCGTATTCGCAAGGACATACCCCAGAGATGCTCCCCAACCCGCCACTCTCAAACCGGATGTTGACCAGGACGTTGTCGTAGAAGTCTGGAGTGTCAACACCCCGGGCTTCTCCCTTGAAATTGGCGACTTCGGCATAGACGCGTTGCGGATTGGATGACATGAGCCAGCGGATGCAGTCCCAATCGTGGCTGTTGACTTCGGCCAGCATTCCGTTGGATGTCCTCAAATCACGTGCCCAGGGGGGCGGCAGACCCGGACCGTGCGTCAGCGACTTGACGATCATCGGTTGACCAATTTCCCCGGCCTGGATACGCTCGAACGCGGCCACGAACTCGGGATCAAAACGGCGCATGAAGCCCAGCTGCAACAGGACGCCGCCCCGTTCGACTGCTGCCAAGATCCTGTCGCACTCGGCCAGCGTGAGCGCCATGGGCTTCTCGAGAAGGAGGTGTTTCCCAGATTGGGCGGCCAACACGGCCAGGGACTCATGGGTGAATGTGGGGGTGGTGATGACGACGGCGTCGAACTGATCCCAGTCCAGGGCTGCCTCAAGGGATTCAAAGCGGGCCTCTATGCCAAACTCGTCCCCCGTGCTCGCCAACGCCTCTGATACGGGATCGACGATGGCTGCCAGTCTGCCCGTGGGGATGTGGCTGACCAGCGAGTGGGCGTGTACCTTGCCCGCTCGGCCGGCGCCAACAAGACACACTCGCACTTGATCAGGCATGGCTTGCTCCTTTGAACGCTTCATGAACTGTCCTCCGACCCAAGTGGTGAAGCTGACACGCTTCGGATTCCCTGGCTGGACTCTGGCGAATCGTGGAGCACCCAGAGGGTATGATATTTGCACGCTTCGCGTCAGATGCAAATGGGCGTGCAAGATATGGAGCTACCGCAGGAAACGCCGGAATCCAATCCCTAGATATCCTCAACCGCCAGATCGAATACCCTGGCCAGCATCTTTATCTCCACGCTCTTGCGTCCCGTCAGGATGCAGTAATGATGGGAATAGAGCGAGTTCACCAGCTGGTGACCATCAGTCACCCTGACGATGGCGCCGTTTCTGCAGTCAGAACCAGGGTACTGCGCGTAGCCTTCCAGAGACCCCTTCACCGTCATAATCCTGTTGAGCGTGGGGTGCAACTTGGCCAGGGTGACGTCGCCGGTGGGAAGGCGGGCGTCAATGGCGGTGGCGTTCTCATCAACGA
Organism: Anaerolineae bacterium; assembly: GCA_030597485.1. GTDB lineage: Bacteria > Chloroflexota > Anaerolineae > 4572-78 > NAK82 > JAUVRU01. Next base: position 781 of record JAUVRU010000111.1, on the reverse strand, counting down.
TGGCCAGGACCTTCGGCCTGAGGGTCCATTCGGCGGCGAAGGGCTGGGGCAATACGCCCAGATAGCCGCAATGAGCGACCAGGATGTGGTCCTGGGGATCTTCTACCTCTGGGAATGCCTCAATTCGTTCATGTTTCAGGGCGGCCATTCCCATGAGAAACGGATAGAGATTGCTCATCATGATGTGGGCGTCCAGAGACTTTTGCAGGATGTACTTGGTCAACAGGGACATGGTATCCCCTTCGCAGCCCCAGATAATTCCCAGTTCCTGGAAGAGCATATTCCACGCCAGACATGGAGTGGTATCTGAGAAGTGGGACTCATTGAGACAGTTGATGCCCACGCCTCTGATGTTCTCATCTCGCTCGAGTTCCCGCTTCAACGCGATGTACATCTTGAGGGCGCTGTTGAACGCTCCTTGAGAGACACCCTCTGTCTGCAGGTTCCAGTCCCTCTTGACTCCCTCAGCCTCCCGATCGGGAATCTGTTTGGCCTCTTCACCCAGCTGCTTGAAGCTCTTCTTGGCTATGGTGACACCGAACTTCTCCTTCATCGCCTGAGTGCAGCGGTCCTCCCACCAGTAGAAGCGCTTGAAGATATCCGCCTGGAACCCTTCTTCGCCAGGATTGTCCTGAAAGACAAGGAAAGTGGTTGTCTTCAGTTCCCGCTTCAAACCCAGACAGCGGCAGATCTTTCTGGCCATCTCCAGATTGTGAGGGGCGAAAGTTTTCAAACCTTCGGATTTCAGGAAGGTGTCGATCTCCCAGTCCCACATAGATAC
>JAUVRU010000036.1 GCA_030597485.1 Anaerolineae bacterium | reverse complement strand
GCGGCGGGGATGTATGGGCCGCCTGCTTCTCGCATTTGGTGCAGCACCAACGGTGGGGATAGCTGGAGCAGTGCGCTGGTCCCCACCAGCAGTGTGCGGGCCCTGGCTATCCGCAGCCACCCCGACGGCAGAATGGTGGCTGGCTCAGCCAACTATGACGATCGGTCGCTTTTCTACAGCGATGACGACGGCGCCACCTGGACGCAGGCGACCGTGACCGGCCCCTACACCCGGACCAATGTCTACGCCCTGGCTGAAGGCAGCCTGTACGCTGGGGGCCAGGTGGACACCACCGGCGCCCACAGTTGGGTGCCGGCCGTTTACACCAGCACTGATGGCGTGAGCTGGACTCTGGCATACACACAGGCCAGCGGATACTACTTCTCCCAGATTGTGACTGACCCCAGCGATGCCAATCGGGCCTATGGCGTGGTGGTAGGTGGAGGGATGATAAGCGCAAACGGGACAGGCTGGGGAACCGTGTACTCCACCACCAACCAGGGCCAAACCTGGTCAGCGCTGTCAAACCAGCCGGCCCAGTCGGACGCCACGTCCTACCTGGCTGTCGACAGTCAGGGGCGCCTGTATGCGGTCGCGGCTGGCAGGCTCGGCATCGGAATCAGATCTCTCCTAAATGGGTTGCCGACTTCCAATGTATATCGCAGCATCAACAACGGAGCCAGCTGGGCATTCATTGGCCAGACGGCCGGCGGGCAGAACATCAGCTCCATGGCGGTCGACCCCAACGACGACAATATCCTCTATTTCAGCAGCGCTGATACGGACCCGGCGGTGTGCGTGTACAAGACGCCGCCAAGTTATGAGGGAGGGGCGACTGTCTACGAGTTTGAGGCTGCCAACGACGAACTGCGCGCCTATCACATCAACGACGTGGCCAGCAATGGCGCCCAGCCGGGCACCGTCTACGCCGGCACTGCCGGGCAGGGGGTAATCAGAAGCACCGACCACGGCCAGAGCTGGAGTTGGATCAGCAACGGGCTGCCAGGGTGGGCCACTGCGGTGGCGATTCACCCCAGCGATGCCAATATCGCATACTTCGCCGCCTGCGAGTTCTTCGGCTTCTGCAGTATCTACCGTACCGACGACGGCGGCAACGTGTGGGAGTTGCGCAGCGGGGGACTGCCGAATGAGCCGGGCAGCACAGTCTTCGACCTGGCCCTTCACCCAGGCACGCCGACCACCCTTTATGTGGCCGGTAGCTACGGCATCTCCAAAACCACCGACAGCGGGCACAACTGGATGGTCACGGCTCTGGTCACCCCATCCATGGGCATCGCCACCCATCCCACCGACCCTGATACCCTCTATGTGGCTGCCGACAACGAAGCCATGCCCGGCGGCTCCGGAATTGACTCCATCTACAAGAGCATCGACAGCGGAGCCACTTGGATGCAACTGGCGGCAGGCAATTCCTGCGTCAAGGATGTCCTGGTCAATCCCGTGTCCCCTGCCGAGGTGTATGCCACTGGCTGCAATGGCGTGTTCCTGAAGAGCACCGACGACGGTGCCAGCTGGAGCACCACGTCCCTGACCGAGACCCTGGGCATTGCGGAGTTCCCCCAGGGCGTTCAGTCGGGCAGGCTGGCGTATGACAGCCATGCCGGCATCATCTACGTTGCCCTTGGCTCCTATGGGCTGGTTGCCAGCGACGACGGCGGCGCTACCTGGAGCAAGGTCACCGGCGACAATGTCCCGCCGATGGCTATGACCTCGGTCTTCTACCAGGCTCAGAATGATGCTCTCTACCTGGGTGGCAGCGCCGGTCTGTGGATGCGGGGCGGCAATGTCCTATTCATGCCTCTGGTTCTGAAGGACGCGTCGTAGCAACCTTTCGCGTGCGAGGCACTCCCCGAGTGCGTCGCACGCAGCCCTCCCTGTGGAGTAGGCTAGCCCATTTCAGCCAGCGCAATACTGTCCAGTTGGTGAGATCAGGCGATTCACAGGTGAGGAGGGGTTAGCACCCGAGGAGCGAATGCCTGAGAGCAAGCAGTTGGCGTGGCCCGGTCGCAGGGAGTTCGGCGATCCGAGTGGTGTTTGCCTGGTGCCGCGTTTGGACGGGCGGCGCCTGGGTTCGTCGGCCCTCGATCTACGCCAGGGCAGCTAGCTGACGACTAGAACTTCCACGCCGGTGGCGGCACGAATCTGTTCCGCAAACTCGGTTATCTCACCTGGTTTGAAGGACTGATGTCCCGAGTTCTCTTGGGGAGTGCCCATAACCAGAAGGCTGGCATCTACCTCTCGCAGAAAGTTCTCCATAACCTCCGACACGGTCCCGTGACGCGCGACTGAGTGCGCCGAGATACCCTGCTCTCGGGCTCGTGTCCGGGCAATGTATAGCATCGTCCGGCCCAGTCGGGCCAATTCGTCATCCAGGGCCTCACTGAGGGGTTCGTTGGTCGGTCCGGCAAACCCGGTGTCGGCCACGAAAAAGAAGATCAGGGGAGTCTCCCGCTCTCGCGCCAGCGCAATCGCCCGCTCCTGAGTACGACGGCTGACCTCACCGCCACGCGTTGCACATACGATTGGTCCCATAAGCACAGTATCCTGTAGAGCGGTTATGTTTCTGCTGGCCTCGAGGGCATCGTGGCCTCACCGATGATGTCCAGAGCCTCCATCCGTCGGTCTATCTCAGTTGTCAGTTCCTGGAACACCTCTTCGGAGATGAGTGACTGGCGCAGAGCGTCGCCCAAAGCTCCCCGCTCGGCCCGCAACGCCTCTCGCCGTGTCCGCAACAGAACCTCCCGTTCCAGGTCGGCGTGTTGGGCAAACAGCTGGACCATCTCGGACGTCAGCTGGTCACTGGCCTGGGCGTATTCTTCGCGCAGTGCGGCCCACACGTCTTCTCCCAGCAAGCCGTCACGATGCAACTCCTTGAGATGGCGCAAACCGGCTTGAGCCGCGTACAGCCGCCCCAGATGCCTCTCGCGGGCCACAATCTGCGGGGGGCGTCGGGTCAACCCCAACCAGTTCAAGAGAAAGCTGATGGTTGTGCCTTGAGCCAGCAGGGTGAACAGCACCACACCGAACGCCATCAGTCTTAGCAGGTCCCGCTGGGGCAAGCCGGCCGGTAGGCTGAGAGCCAACGCCAGGCCGATGGCGCCCCGCAGTCCGCCCCAAAAGAGGGTGTGCCGCCAACTCAGGGGCACGTGAACGAATCTGCCAAGCCGGTCCGCCAGCCACAGCAGACCGTACACCACGATCGCCCGGCTCACCAGCACTGCCGCCACCGCCACGGCAATCGGACCGATGTGAGTGATTACCTGGTTCAGGTCGATTCCCATTCCGATGAGCAGGAAGACCAGAGAGTTTGACACAAAGGCCAGATACTCCCAGAAGCTGAAGAGCACAGTCTTGGTGGTGGGCGACATCCCTCGGGAGCCTATGTTGCCGCTGATAAGGCCGGCAGCTACCACCGCCAGCACACCGCTGAGGTGGAGCTGTTCGGCCATCAGGTAGGCTCCGAAGGCCAGTACTGTGGTCAGGGTGATCTCGATGAAATAATCATCAATGTGAGCAATCAGATAGGCTGCCACCCAGCCCAGTGCCATCCCAACGCCCAGGCCTCCCAGCGAAACAAGCAAGAAATCAGCAACACCTTCTACCACGCTGAACGAGCCGGTCGCAACAGCAATCAATGCCAGGTGGAAGATCACAATGGCTGTACCGTCGTTGAACAGGCTCTCTCCTTCGACGGCAACCGCCAGTCGTCGTGGCACGCCGAGTGTCCGGAAGAGGGCCACCACTGCCACCGGATCGGTGGCCGAGATCAGGGCGCCAAACACCACCGCTACACCCAACGACAATCCGACTCCGACCGAGACAATGCCGGCGATGATCAACGCGCTGAGCATCACCCCTGGCACAGCCAGGACCAGAATCGGGAGCAGGTTGTCCCGTAGGCTGCTGAACTCAAGGTGAAAGGCGGCTTCGAAGATGAGAGGAGGCAGGAACAGGGCTAGGATGAGCTCGGGTGTGACCTCAAAAACAAGTATGTGCTCCAAGCTGATGAACAGCCCAACCAACACCAGAGCCACGGTATATGGCAGGCGAATTCGGCGCACCGCGATCGCGACGATGGCTGCCACGAACAGCAGGATGATGACGACGGTCTCAATTGCAAGGAATTTTTCCACATTCCCTCAACTTGGGACTGGGCGCGGCAGGTGCAACGTCGGATGGACACACCTCATCGACACCAGCATCCTGATTTGCGCGCACGACCTATCGTCTGGGCAGCAACGTACCGGCGCCCGGGGTCTGATCCAGGAACTCTGGCAATCGGGGAGGGTTGCTTGAGTATCCAGGTCCTACAAGGGTTCTACGTGAACGTCACCCAAGAAGCCGCCAGGCCGTTGTTGCCTGAGGTGGCAGCGTAGATTGTTGCCGACTTATCGGTCTGGCAGATTCATCGTCCGGGTGTAGAGGTGGTTCACATGGCGCAGCCCAGGCGCCTCGTTGTCGGAGATACCAACTGCAGTCCGCCTATGAATCCACCTGCCCGACTTTGATCTCCGCCAGGCGGATGTGCGCTTCTGCCCGGGTAGCCTCAGCAGCACGGCGAGCTTCCTCCAGGACTTCCTGGGCTCGGGCGCGCAGCTGTTCCCGAGTTTCTGTGCCGGACTGCGGCGCCAGCAATGCGGCAATCGCACTGCCAATGACCATACCGATCATAAAACCTGTCAGGAAGTTGATCAGTCGTTTCATAATAGGTTGAGCCTCCTGAAACCTTCAAGTGGTGTTTCCCGTCAGCGGCGGCCCCCACCGAAGAGCCCGGCCAGACACCCGGCACGAGATTGCAGCATCACCATGCGCTGCACATCCTGGACGCGGGTTTCAATCTCGGCGCGCAGCGCTTCACGCCGCGTTGCCTCTTCACGTCCAAGCTGGTTCATCTGTCGCTCCAGCTCCAGCATCCGTTCACGCAGCCGCGTGTTCTCCTCCTTGAGATTGAAGTTGTCCTGAAGAACAACCCCCAGCAATTCTCGATTCGCAGACTGACTGTTCAGCACCGCTTGCTGGCTATCAGCCACGTTGTGAAGCGTGTCGGTCATGAAGGCGATGGCTGGCGCCATAGCAAGGACAGGCTCAGAGGCAACCAGACTGCCCGACCCATCAGACTTGTCGGCATGCAGCTCGCGCAGGCGCTGGTGAACCTGATCGTAGCTCAATCCCTCAGTCATCAGGCCCTTGGCAGTAACCAGCGTCGTCAGATCCTCATTGGTATAACGACGGTGCTGATGCTTATCGGTCGACCCAGCCTCGGGCGATAGAAACTCGGAGAACTCGTCCGTCCAGCGACGCAGCGTAGAGGCGGATACATCCAATCGCGAAGCCACTTCCTGCGGCTGGCGATAATGAGTTGTATCAGGCATTCCTTCTTCTTGCACCACCTTTCGAGTATCATCCAGGCATCGGGGCGACATCCCCAATATCCAGCAGATTTGGAATCTGTCAGGTGCGGCGATCAGAGATGAGGGCTGCGGTTCTGCGCATATCGGGCAGATGTGATCGGCCGTCTCTAATCATCTATCACGCGATAGCTGGCGTCCACAACCTCGTTCTCAGGATAGGGAGGCGTCTCGCTGGTCGTCTTCCCACGTACACGGTGCACGGCATCGGAAGAAGACAGCTCGATGAACAGCTTGACAGCGATCAGCAGAACGGCCAAGTCATCGAGTTGACCCAACCCCAGTATAGGATCAGGCACCAGGTCAATGGGTGAGAGCAGATAGAGGATTGCTATCGGTGGGATGAGTTTGACCCATAGAGATACTTGTGGGTCGATCATCAACTGCCACACCAACTTGATCTGGCGAAGAATCTCGCCCAGAAGTCCAGCTGTGCGCTCAATGTCCTTGTCAGGAGACCGACTTTTCATAATGTTTCCATTTCTCTTGGCTGTACCAGATCGACTCGTCGGCTAGTGGCTGCTATTATAACCCGGCCGGATGAAATGAGCAACTGGTCATCGGTAGAGATTCGAGACGATTCTGGTGTACGTGGGCGGCTGTCAGAAGCCCGGCATATCAACCCCACTCCTGACCTCGGAAAACCCCTGGGTAACGGATCCAGTCCCCAACGTAGTGGCGCCGCCCAGGCCGTGAGATTTACCGCACGGTGCGGTTGTGTTCGCATGGGACGCGCGACCGTGCGTGGGGGAGCAACTGTTCAACTGCGCTTCCTGCAACGCCGCCGCCAGCGCGGGGGGAGGAGAGATTGTTCGCGGACAGGAAGAGCCGTGCAAGATGAAGAAGACGCTGCATGAATCTCTGGTGGACTACGACGTATCTATGCTGAGCGCGCTAGCTGAGGTGCGCGGTGCGATGCTGACCCGTCAGCATCAATTGACAGCTGCCCGTGAACTGGCAGACCAGTTGATTGCCCCTACTTCGGTGGCCATTGCTGTGGCCGACCTCTCTCCGGCCCAAGCCGAGGCGTTGGCTGCGGTGCAGGTGACAGATGGCTGGATGGAAAGCCGTCGCTTCGCACGTCAGTTCGGCACGGTGCGGGCTATGGGGTCAGGCCGGCTGGCGCGCGAGCGTCCCTGGCAATCGCCAACCAATGCAGCCGAGGGACTCTGGTATCGTGGCCTGATCTACAAGGGATTTCGCCAGACGGATATGGGTGTGGTGGAGGTGGTGTACATTCCCCACGACCTTCTTGCCTTGCTGCCAGCGGCCCCTGACTCCCGGCCAGTGCCGTCATTGGGGACTGCGGCTATCCCCGCTCACGTTCAACCTGCCAACGCCGACCTGGTTGAAGATGCATTTGGGGTGCTGGTCCATACGCGCAACCACCGGGTGCGCCTGAACGCTGCCGGTGAGCTGCCACCCAAAGACCTGCAGGCTATCAATGCACTGTGTGTCCATCCTGTGGGGCGCGAGGACGCGCCCACCGGTGATCGCCTGGCGTTTGTGTTGCACCTGTGTAGCACGGCGGAACTGACGGTCGAACACCAGAAGCAGCTGACCGTCAATCGGGACCCGGCGCGCGCCTGGCTGCGCGCCTCTCCGATGTGCCGTCTGGCAGACTTGCAGGCGGCGTGGCTGGATGACACCGGGTGGAATGACTTGTGGCATGTGCCGTCCTTGAGACTCCAAGCGACTGGCTGGAAGAACGATCCATTGCTGGCCCGCCGTGCAGTGTTGCGCTTTCTGGCTGGCTGCCAACCGGGTGCCTGGCATGCCCTGGACGACCTGACGGCCATTATCAAGTCAGATGACCCGGATTTCCAGCGCCCGGACGGCGACTACACAACCTGGTACATCCACGACCCGAAGGGTCGGCCTCTGATGTCCTTCGAGCATTGGGATGAGGTAGAGGGGGCCTTGATCCGGTATCTTGTCTCCGGGCCATTGCACTGGCTGGGCATCACCGACATCGGCTACGAGGAGGATGCGGGTCTGCCCACGGCATTCCGTCTGGCCGATACCGGTCGCCGCCTGGTGGAATCAGTGTTGACACCCTCCGCGATGGACTCTCCGCCAGAGGCGCAGCCCCCTTCGGGTGAGAAGCCGGTCACTGATCCCGGCCTCATTGTCCAGGACGATTTCACGGTGCGTGTCGCCAGCGGCACCAGCTTGTATGAACGCTTTCAGCTGGCCCGTTTTGCCGAGTGTGTGGGGTGTGAGCCGGGGTGGGTCAGCTATCGTCTCTCTCCGGGGAGTCTGGCGACAGCTAGGCGGCAGGGCGTTACCCCCGAGCAGATCAACGCCTTTCTGGTGCGCACCACGGCGAAGCAGGTGCCGTCCGGATTTCTGGCTACTGTGCAGCGCTGGCACGCAGGGGATAGCGCCGTGCGGTTGGAAGAGGCTGTCCTGCTGCGAGTGGAGCAACCCGAAGTGCTGACGCACCTGCGTCACGACGTAACTATCGGTCCCCTGCTGGGCGACCCGCTGGACGCACAGACCGTGCTTGTCCCTCGACCTAACGTGAAGCAGGTGAGGCGCTGGCTGGTAGAACACGGATACCTTGCTGACAAAGGGCCCAAGTTGAAGTGAACAGAGCGAAGGACGGAAAAATGCCCAACATACAGAAGATTGGAACCTGGATGAAGCGAGACGTCGTTCATATCCACGTCTCCGCCAGCATTAGGGAGGCGGCCACTGTAATGGTGGAGAAGAAGGTGGGCACCCTGCCGGTAGTGGATGAAACCAGGATGCTGGTCGGATGCCTGTCGATGGGCAGTATCACCGGTATCTTCCTGCCCGACGTCGTCTCGTTACTGGCGGACATTGACTTCGTGAAGGATTTCGGTGCGCTCAAGACGCCGCTGAAAGAAGACTTGGAGCGCGCCGAGACCCTGTCCGTGTCCGATGTGATGCAAGCGCCTGCCGTGGCCGTGGATGAGGGCTGCTCTCTGCTCAGAGCGCTCACCGTGATGGACAACGACAATCTGCGCGATCTGCCAGTGGTGAGGGACGGGAAGCTGGTCGGGATTGCATCACGAGTTGACATCGGGCGGGCGTTTCTGTCGGATTGGCTGAAGACCGTGTCCTGACAGTTGTTCACCCATTCGAGGGGGACTCGGGAGACGCTGCCAGGCCACATGGAGTGCTACCTGCCTGCGTCTTATCGAGCACGTGTTGATCTTTTTCACAGGAGGTACTGTGCCCGCGCACCTGGCTTCGATGCTCATCTGTGGCGCAACCATTGCTACCATTCTGTCGGGGAAAATACATCGCACCATCGCCGCTCTGGTGGGGGCAAGCCTGATGGTGGTAGTTGGAATGGGCATGGGTTTCTACTCCCAGCAAGAAGCCCTGGCATCCGTCGATTTCAACACATTGGGGCTTTTGCTGGGGATGATGATTCTGGTCAGCGTACTGTCCCGCACTGGCTTCTTCGAGTACCTGGCCATCCTGACAGCCAAGAAGTCAAGAGGCAATCCCTGGTACCTGATGGTGATCTTGGGGTCTATCACCACCGTGCTGTCTCTGTTCCTGGATAATGTGACCACCGTCGTGCTTATCGCTCCCGTCACCATCCTCGTTGCCCAGATCCTGGGCATCAGCCCGGTGCCCTTCCTGATCGCCGAGGCGTTGCTGTCCAATACCGGGGGCGTGGCCACGCTGGTTGGTGACCCGCCCAACGTGATGATAGGTGCAGCGTCGGGCCTGGGTTTCAATGATTTCCTCATTCACTTGGGTCCCGTGGTCTTTGTGGTCTGGTTGGTGGTCCTTCTCCTGCTTCGCTTCCTGTTTCGACGGGAGCTGGCACAGAAGCCCAGCAATGTCGGGGCGCTGATGGCGATGGACGAACGTGCTGCCGTGCACGACTGGAAATCGCTCATCCGAACCATAATCGTTCTGGCTGGGGTTATCTTACTCTTTTTCCTGCACCAGTGGTTGCACTTGACGCCGGCCTTTGTAGCCCTGCTTGGCGCTTCGGTCGCTCTTCTCTGGGTGCAACCGGACGTTGACCAGGTGTTGAAAGATGTGGAGTGGAGCGTGTTGTTGTTCTTCGCTGCGCTGTTCGTGACGGTCGGAGGTGTCGAGGCTTCAGGGTTGCTAGGTTTGGTGGCCGAGCAAGTGACTGCCCTGACCGCTCAGAACCTCCTGTTGGCAGGGATAGTCCTCATCTGGGTCGCAGCTCTGATCTCAGCCGTTGTGGACAATATTCCCTTCACCATTGTGATGATCCCGGTGATCCAGACTATGGGGGCGGCCGGGGTTAACATCAATCCTCTCTGGTGGGCCTTGGCCCTGGGCGCTGGCTTTGGGGGAAACGCAACCCCCATCGGCTCCACGGCCAATGTGGTCGTCATTGCCATCAGCGAGAAGGCTGAGACACCCATTACCACCAGGGTTTGGATGAGGGTGGGGCTTCCGGTCATGTTGGTCGCCTGCGCGGTGGGGACCGTCTTCTATGTTTTGACCTTCGGGTCTATGCAATAGGGGTATCCAGGGGCATCTCTTTCACCGGTACGTAGTCCCGGCGACTGGCGGATCCCCTCCGAGTGCGTCATGGCGGCTCTGCTCGCAGTGGGCCTTACTGATCTGTGGGTCCTGGCGACAGGGCGGCCCCCGCCCAGTTGCGGGCGCAGGCCCATTCAATAATCTCGGATTGTTTAGCAACAGAGGTACACAGCTGCTGGGCATCTGGCCTGATGCCGACACGCCCCAGATCCAGGCGGTCGGCGTCCCAGCAGGTCTGGACGGTAACATCTCCCTCGGTCAATCCATCGGTGTGGCAGGCGCAGGCATACTTCAGCAGCTGCAGCTCCTCGTCGGGCAGTCGCACGTGGCCGTCTTTCAGGGAGTCGATGAAGTCGGCCGCCCGCTTCCCG
>JAUVRU010000038.1 GCA_030597485.1 Anaerolineae bacterium | reverse complement strand
ATGAGCGGCTGGTCGCACTCCACGTCCCGCGCCAGCAGGATGAGGCCGGCACAGGTGCCCCACATCGGCATACCATCGGCCGCCATGGCGCGTAGGGGTTCCAACAGCCGATATTCGGCAGCCAGCTTGCTGATGGTGGTGCTTTCACCGCCGGGCAGGATTAGCCCATCCAGCCCCGCCAGGTGTGACGGTTGGCGGACCTCGTCTGCCGTTACCCCCAGCTGTTGCAGAACCTGAATGTGCTCCTGGAAGTTCCCCTGCAGGGCCAGGACGCCGAAGCGCACCACTCAGGTCACCAGCCGCGCTCTGCCAGCAGCTCAGCGGTGGGGATGGTGCCGATCTCGATGCCGACCATGGCGTCGCCCAGGCCACGTGATACGCGCGCGATAACCTCCGGGTCGTTGTAGTGAGTGGTCGCCTCGACTATGGCCTTGGCCCGGGGGGCCGGGTCATTGCTCTTGAAGATGCCGCTGCCGACGAAGACGCCATCCACACCGAGCTGCATCATCAGCGCTGCATCGGCCGGCGTGGCGATGCCGCCGGCGGCGAAGTTCACCACCGGCAAGATGCCCGTTTCCGCGACGTCTTTCACCAGCTCGTAGGGCGCGCCTATCTCCTTGGCGTAGGCCATCCATTCATCTGAGGGCATGGTCTTGAGCCGCCGGATTTCACCGAGCACGGAGCGAGCATGCCGGACTGCTTCCACCACGTTGCCGGTGCCGGCCTCCCCTTTGGTGCGGATCATGGCTGCTCCCTCACCAATGCGGCGCAGCGCCTCACCCAGGTTGCGGCAACCACAGACGAATGGCACCTTGAAAGCATGTTTGTCTACGTGGTGCTCCTCATCGGCGGGGGTTAGCACCTCGCTCTCGTCAATGTAGTCTACTCCCAGTGCCTGGAGAGCTTGTGCTTCCACGAAATGCCCGATACGACACTTGGCCATGACCGGGATGGTGACCATCTCCATGATTTCCACTATCTTGGCCGGGTCGGCCATACGGGCCACTCCCCCCTGGGCCCGGATATCGGCCGGTACCCGCTCCAATGCCATCACTGCACAGGCGCCGGCCTCCTCGGCGATGCGCGCTTGTTCCGCGTTGGTGACGTCCATAATGACGCCCCCCTTGAGCATCTGTGCCAGTCCAGCTTTCACCCGGAAGGTTGCTGTTTCTTTCTGGCCTGTCGTGTTCGCGTTCATTTGATACCTCCTGTACCTTGATCCAGGGCATATTCACGGACTGGGGGCACGGCCCCTCGTCTCGGAACCGAGCCGGGCTGTTTGGTGTCCCTGCGGTGGTGGCCCAATCTGCCTCGCATGGCAGACCAGGGAGGTGCCCCGTTTGCTGCAAATATCCAGTATAAGCCGACTGTTCAGGTATGTCAACTGTCGCGCACGGGCAGCGAGATGATTGGTGATAGGGGCAGGAACGACACGAAACCGCTGCTCAGAGACGAGTATACCTCACGTTGTCGGGTGGAGTGAGCACGCTTCGCGTCAGATGCGAACATCGCCCGGTGGCAGCATCTCCAGAGGATGCTAGCCTATAAGGATGCCCTGCTCACTCTGTTGGGTTGTCTGCACTCAGGGTCAGGATTGGGCCTGCTGGCTGTCGATGAAGACCAGCAGCCCCAGCACGGCGGCCACCTGCAGGTACATCCCCTGCACGAACAGGTTGTCCACCATGTTGTGTACGGTGAGATGGACCAACACACCCAGGCAGCCTATGGCGACGGCTCGCTGGAAGCCCCGCGAGCCGCGCACTGCTCGCCAGCTCAGAGCGACGGCGCTCAACCAGAACAATCCATATGCCAGCAGACCTACCAGACCGGTTTCGGAGGCCACGTTGAGGCAGAAATTGTGAGCGTGCCCCAAAGGGTCGAGCCAGCGACCGATAGCGTAAACGGGGTAAACGGCCGGGTAGTTGCCGAAGCCCACACCCAGCCACAGGTGATCCCGCCACATGTTCAGGGCAGCCTGCCAGTGAGCCATCCGCTCAATGGCGGGGAAGTTGGCGTCGGTCACCTCGGCGATGGCGATGTTGGGGATGCCGGTCACAGGGACCACATCCGCGAAACGCTGGACGACGGACTCTGGCAGCAGATCAAAAGCTCCCAGCGCGCCCACAATGGTCAGCAGAGTCACTGCCGTGGCAAACAGGATGGCGGCGCGTTTGCTGCGGACAGCGCTGACGACGATCACGGCTGCAGCCGCGCCGATCCAGGCCCCACGCGACTGGCTGGCATAAAGGCCGCACAGAATCAGGCCGGTGGCTGCTGCCAGCAAGGCGGACAGGGCCAGGGACGAAACACGGGTATGGATCTGTGATCTGTGACCTGTGATCTGGCACTTGTGATCTGTGATTTGAGATTGGGGATTTGGGTTTTGGGATGTTTGGCTGAAGCTCCAGAGCATAAGGCTGAGAGCGATGGGAAGCGTCAGCCCCAGATAGCCAGCGTAAGGGTTGGGTTGGCGGAAGGTACCGAAGGCACGCAAGAAACGCCCGTCCAGAATGAGGAATCCCTCTGGCCCGACGCGCCCGATGAATTGGTGGAGACCCAATCCTGCCTGGACGACTCCGGCCAGCAGCATGGATGCGACCAGCCAGGGGACATGGCGACGCTTCATGTTGGCAGCCATGAACAGATAGAGCGCCAGCATCTCCAGCCACTTGAGGGTCTCTGTGGCGGTAGCACCCAGGGACAACGCACCGCTCCATGAAACCAGAATGATGCCCAGCCAGACGAGCCAGGGTACGAGCAGGGGAGGGTGGGGAATGACGACCTGGCCACGGACTGCCATACGCAGTAACCAGGCGATGAGCATCAGGGCCAACAGAGCTTCCATGCCGCCCACCCTGACGCCGCCGAGGTGCAGGCTGACCAGGGGGCTGAAAGGGATGAGGGCCAGCAGCGTTATCAGGCCCCAGACAGGGCGCAGCAGGATGATCAGGATGGTGATGGTGCCCAGCAGAGCAGTTGTGACCAGGGGGAGGGGGAGCCACGCTATGACTATGGCGATACCCAACAGCGAGATGAGGCCGGCCAGGCGTACCATCTTCTGTCGTGTCGGGTTCTGCCCAAGGCGATGCCAATCCAGCCTGGTCTGTCCAAGCGTTCCCATCATCGTTGTCGTCAACCGGAGCTCCGTTCCAGGCTTGACCTTACGAACGACAGGAATTCGCGCACGGCCAGCTCAGCGTCGTCGGGGATCGAGCTGACTCGTACATTGTCTTCCTGACCATCGTGGAAATGTTTGGGGAACGTAACAACCTCCGGACGGTCCGGGGCGTTGTCATGTCGATGTATGAGGCCCCTTGCAGCTCTTTGTTCCCAGTGATAGGCATAGCGTTCCTTGTCGGGGCTCAGCCAAATGTCGACGAAGCTGCCATCACGGATCGTCAGCCAGAGTTTGAGAGGGGTGGCTGCCTTGCGATACACATACTCCCACCCAGTAACAACATCGCCGAACTCCGTCTTGGCAATCGAGGCCAGCACATCATACATCGCTGATCTCATTCAACAGGTCCTGAACTCGTGCCAGATAGGCCTCCAGATGTTCCCATTCCATGGCGTCTTCCCAGGCCGGATGGCTGCTGATCTCCTGTCTCTCAATGCGATCTCGCAGCTCGGCTGTATCGACCACACCGTATCTGTCCTGGAGGTCGCCGATGTCCATCTGTGCGGAGTGCATCTCCTGCATCAAGAAGGCTCGGAGACTGCGGGTCATAAGTCCTTCAATGGGAAGGTGTAGTTCCTGAGCTACGCGAATCACAGTCTCAGGAAGTACGTCCACCATTTCTGCTCTCCTTTGCGCGCTCGCCCTCATCCCGAGCCCCAGGCACTCAGCAGGCGGCTGCCCTCCACGTGTCGCCAGTCGAACGTCTTGCGGTAGCCGTAGTCGGTGCTGAAACTGCCGAACAACTTGCGCGGGATGCGTGACGGCGAGTGACGGGTTAGGACCCGCACACCCCGCCGGGCAATGTTGAGGGGACTGTAGGCCCGGCGACAGAACCAGGCATATGCCGAGACCAGTTCCTCGACGGTCATCCTCTCCGGACAGAAAGCCAAAGGGGCCGGGTCGTAGTAACGCCACGGCCTGTCCATCAACCGGTTTTCCTCGGTCAACTGGGCGCGGAAGGGCGTTCCCGGATAAGGTGTGAGAATGGTCATGCTCACGCTGTCCAACCCGCTCTGGCGCGCGAAGTCCCAGGTGTCCATCATGGTTTGAGGCGTGTCATGGTCGAATCCGAACACAAACAGCCCCACCACACCAATGCCATGGGCCTGGATTCTCCTGATCGCTTCCAAATATTGGGACACAAGCCCCTTGCTCTTGCCACCCAGTTCGCGCCGGTTGTCCGGATTGACGGACTCAAACCCGAGGAAGACCTTGTCCAGGTTAGCCTCTCGGGCCAGAGCCAGCAGGTCGGAGTGTTCGCTGATCAGCATCTCGGCCTGCGTGGTCCAACCGTGCAGGGGCAACTTGGCCAGGGCCTTGAGTACCGCTTCAATGTAATCGGGATTGGTGTGAAAGGCCAGCCCGAAATTGTCGTCGGTAAGGAAGAAGCGCTTGATGCGTCGGCGCTCGATCTCGTCGACGATCTCCTCCACCGGACGCAGCCGCATCTTGTTGCCGCTGACCCGAATGGCGGTGCAGAAAGAGCAGTTGCGTGGACAGCCGCGGGTGATCTCCAGCATAGGGGTCCAGTAGCGGTGGTTTTCGTCTATCATCTCGATGACGCGGTCGGTGATGGGGGCCACGCCGGCCAGGTCACACCATTCGCTGTCGTGGTAGCGAGGCTTCAGTTCGTCGTCCGTGAAATCCTGGATGATCTGGGGCCAGGTACGATAAGCCTCGCCGGTGACCACCACATCGGCCCACTGGGCCACGTCTTCAGGAGCCAGGGTAGCGTGCGCACCGCCGACCACCACCGTCTGCACTCCGCATTCGTGGGCAATGCGGGCGAACCGTTCCGCCGACTCAATGGCCAACGTCTTGCTGGTGATGCCCACCAGGTCGTGAGGGCCGAGTTGCCGCAGTCTGTGATCCACGGGGGTCAGGTTCTCGTCCCATATCTCGACCGGGATTTCTTCCGGTACCAGGGAGGCCAGTCGCATCAGCGTATAGGGCGCACCGCTCCCGCGACCCCATATGGGACCCTCACGCCCGGGGTGAATGAGCACAACTCTCCGGATGTCCAATCGCCTACTCCTTGGTCAATGATTACTGATGCCATGATAGCACAATATTGGGCCAGTTCCAAGGGGAGTTGCCGATGTGCAAGATGTCAGCAATCAGCGTTCAGCCGTCAGCTCGGAGACGAGGTGTTGCAGATCGTGATTGGAGTCGTGTCCATGCGGGTTGGGATCTGGTGACCTGAATTTGCAGTGGGGGTGGCCGGAAAGGCGAAAGACGATTCGACAAGTAGCACCATATGACATTTCTGCACGATACGTGTGCCCGGCGTCAGCTACTTGATACATACTTCGATCGACTGACTGCTGATGGCTGACTGCTGATTGCTAACACGCTACGCCCGCTCTTCGCGCATGTAGGGTATGCCCAAGGCGGCGGGCGCGCCCACGCGCTTGCGAAACGCCTCCCACCATGTGATGATGACCAGAACGATGATGGTGAGAGCGTAGGGGAGCATGTTCAAGAAGGCGGCCGGGATGGTGGCGCCGGCTGCTTGCAGGCGAAATTGAATGGCGTTCACGCCGCCAAAGAGAAGCGCGCCTATGACTGCCCGTGCCGGATCCCAGGTAGCGAAGATCACCAGAGCGATGGCGATCCATCCTCGCCCGCTGGTCAGATTCTCGGTCCAGCCGGGGGTATAGGCCAGTGACAGGTGAGCCCCACCCAGGCCGACCAGCATACCGCCCAATACCGTGTACAGGTAGCGCAGGCCTATAACATTCACTCCCATTGCATCAGCAGTGTGAGGACTCTCGCCGATGGCCCGCAGGTGCAGGCCGGGCCGGGTCTTGTACAGGATATACCAGGCCAGGGGAACGAGGAGATACATCACGTATACCAGCACGTCCTGGTGAAAGAGGGCAAGGCCGATCACCGGGATTTCTGCCAGGACCGGCAATGCCACTTTATGGAAGCGCGGCCCTACTTGTCCCACCAGAGGCATCCCGTCAGGGCCCAGCCGCTGCCCCAGGAAACTGGCCAGGCCTGTGCCGAAGATGGTCAAAGCCAGTCCGGAGACAGTCTGGTCAGCGCGCAGGGTGATGGTCAGAAAGGCGTGTATCAATGCAAGCAGTCCCCCCACCACCATGGCGGTGGCCACGCCAAGCCACGCGCTGTCGCTATGAAAAGCGGCCGCGAAAGCGGTGACCGCTCCCATAATCATCATGCCCTCGACACCCAGGTTGAGGATTCCGGCTCGCTCCGTGATGATCTCGCCGATGGTAGCATACATCAGCGAGGTGCCTGCTCGGACAGTAATGGTCAGGATGGATGCAAAGAGGGCGATCTCCATTGGGTCACTCTCCCGTCGCGGACGTGGAAAGGGATGGGACGGATCGTACCAGGCGCAGCCGGTAGCTGGTGAAGATATTGCCGCCCAGCATGAAGAACAGGATGGCGCCCTGGAGCACCAATGCCGTCGAGGCTGGCAATCCCATCACGATCTGAATTTGGTCTCCACCCACCAACAGCGCAGCCAAAAGAATGGAAACCAGGATGATGGCCCACGGATTGAGCCTGGCCAGCCAGGCGACGATGATGGCGGTGAACCCGTAGCCGACGGCCAGCCCCTGCTGCAGCCGGTACGAGATGCCAGCCACATCGGCCATGCCAGCCAGCCCGGCCAGTCCCCCCGAGATACACGTGACCAGCACGATGTTTCGGGCGATGCTGACTCCGGCGTATCGGGCCGCTCTCGGGTTCTCGCCGATGAGGCGGATCTCGTACCCCCATCGAGTGTGGTCGAGCACCAGCCAGATGAGAGCGGCGGCGATCAGACCGAAGACAAATCCCAGATGAAGGCGGCCACTGATACGCGGCAGCCAGGTATACTCAGGGAATAGGGCGGTTCCCGGAAAGCCATATCCCTGGGGGTCTTTCCAGGGGCCGTAGTACAGGTACTGCACCCAAAGTATGGCGATGTAGTTGAGCATCAAGGTGGTGATGATCTCGTTGACCTTGAGATAGGCCTTGAGCACTGCTGGAATGAGCCCCCAGAACGCCCCACCCATCATGCCTGCCACCACCATAATGGGCAGGAATGTCCAGGTGGGCCAGCCGGGCAACATCGGCGGCAGCCACAGAGCCACGGCACCGGCAGCGAAGCCACCCATAACCAGCTGCCCTTCGGCGCCGATGTTCCAGAACAGCATGCGAAAGGCAATCGACACTCCCAGGCCGGCGAGTATCAGGGGCGTGGCCTTGACCAGGGTTTCGGTCAGGCTGTAGAATTGGCCTGCCCGCCACTGCTCGGGCGTTCCAAATGCGCCTTCCAACATGGCCCGGTACGTGTGCCAGGGATTGGCGCCTGCCAGCGCCAGCAGGACAGCGCCGAACAGCAGGGCCAGTACGAAAGACGCTACCGGCACCAGATAGGCCATAGTCTGAGAGGGTTCTAACCGTTTCTCAAGCTTCACTGAAAAAGGCATAATCCACTCCGTCGGATTGAGCCGGGATTTGGGGATTGGGAGATGCTCTCCATTTCCAGTCTCCGCTTCAGGTTCAGGTACAGGTTAACTTGCGCCACGATCCTCCAGGCGGCGGACCTGTACGCTGGTCTCGCCGAAATTGACCAACAAAGCCACCGGCAGTCGGCTGACGTGTCTCTCTGATATGGTCTGGGCGACGTGAACATCCAGCAACTTGCCGGTCACCGCTTTGAGCTCCACAAGTACTGTTTCCTCGACGATGATGTCCACTCTGTGCGCACCAAGGGACTTCCCCTTGTACTCGACAGAGAACTCTCGCTCGCGAGTGGCTCCAAGCCCGCGTAGTCCCAGCTCATGCACCAGAGCATCGCGGTAGAATCGTTCCTCGAGGCCCGGTCCTAGGACGTTGTGCACCTCGTAGCAGGCACCAATGATCTGCCGGGTTAGCTCGACGTGCTTCTCAAGCCCTTTGGCCACGTTTCCATTCCTTGCCAGGGATAGTGGGATTGGGGAAGTCGAATCTGGTTTGCCGTACGGATCTCATCCACTTTCAAGAAGGATCCCCTAATCCTCTAATCCCGGCTCAGTCTGTCGTCTCTCGCCGGCCATCAAGAGGCCCAAGTGCTCCAGGTCGGCATTGGCGGCGGCCACGGTGTCCATGATCTCCCCTTCGAAGATGACGGCGATGCGGTCTGCTAGCGCCAACAGCTCGTCCAAATCCTCCGAAATGAGAAGAATGGCTGCACCCTGAGCGCGCTGTTCCAGCAGAGTGCGGTGTACCGATTCGGTGGCACCCACGTCCAACCCGCGCGTGGGGTGCATGGCGATGAGAAGAGAAGCCTGGTCCTGGGAGAAGCTCTGGCCAGCGGTGATCTCGCGGGCCAGGATGGTCTTCTGCAGATTGCCGCCCGATAGCATCCGGACTGGTGTCACCGGGCTGGGCGCGGCGATTTGGAAGATGCCTATGAGACGTTCGGTGAACTCCTCGATGGCGTTGCGCAGCAGAAATGGACCCGACGAAAGCGGATGGCGGCGATAGGCCTTCATGATCAGGTTATCGCTGAGCGGCAGATTTCCGGCCAATCCGACGCCCAGCCGATCACCTGGGATATGACTGACACCAGTCCGGATGAAGTCGGCTGGGGAGTGGTCAGTAAGGTCCTGGCCACGCACCAGCACCTGGCCACCGGCAACGGGCCGCAAGCCGGTGATCACTTCGGCCAGCTCCCGCTGTCCGTTTCCGGCCACACCGGCAATGCCCAGAATCTGGCCGCTGCAAACCTCCAACGAAACACCGCGTAAGGCGGGCAGTCCCTTGTCGTTCAAGGCTTGCACGTTCTGGACGCCCAGAATGGCGGTTCCGTAGGTGTCCCCACCCTCCCCTTCGATTTCGGCCCGGTCGAGGCGGAACAGGACGTCACGGCCTACCATCAGCCGTGCCAGTTCGGCTTTGTCAGTGTCGGCGGTGGCCAGGGTGGCGATATTCTTACCGTCACGCAGTACCGTCACCCGGTCGGAGAAGGCGGTTACCTCGTCCAGCTTGTGGGTGATAAAGATAATGGACTTGCCTTCGTCGGCCATGCGGCGCAGGGTGTGTCCCAGTTCCTCCGATTCCTGGGGGGTCAGCACCGCAGTTGGCTCATCAAGAATCAAGACGTCGGCCCCCCGGTAGAGCATCTTGAGGATCTCCACCCGCTGCTGCTCACCCACCGAGATCTGCCAGATGTAGGCGCCCGGATCTACGTGCAGTCCGTACTGGCGGGAGAGGTCCATGACTGCCTCCTCCACCTGCCCCATACGCAGGACGAAACGGGGCTGGCCCAGGCCCAGAATCACATTCTCGGCGACGGTCTGGGTGGGCACCAGCATGAAGTGTTGGTGTACCATCCCGATGCCCAGGTCGAACGCGTCGTGGGGAGACCGGATATTCACCAATTGAGGGACACCCGTATCTCGGGAGCGCAGCAGGATTTGGCCCTCGTCCTGTTGGTATCGGCCACACAGGACGTTCATCAGGGTACTCTTGCCGGCGCCATTCTCGCCCAGCAGGGCGTGGATCTCACCAGCAGACACCGACAGGCTGACCCGGTCGTTGGCAACCACGCCCGGGAAACGCTTGACGATGCCCCGCATTTCGACAGCCGGGGTGGGGTAGGCTTCGGTCATAGTATCTCCTCAACCATTGTGGCACGAAGACGTCCACCCACGAGTCCCTTCTTGGGGGAGATGCCGGGATCACGTTTCTGTCCGTTTGTTATCGCGTCCCATAGTCGACACGTTGGAGTAGGACAGAGGGCCAAGGCGCTTCTCGGTCGGCAACGTCGCGATGTCGGCGTGGCTGGAACAAACATCGGGTGGGAAGCGTCTCTATTGTGAACACCCACACATTATCCT
>JAUVRU010000080.1 GCA_030597485.1 Anaerolineae bacterium | reverse complement strand
TGAGGGGTCAAGTTATCTTGAAGAAGAGACGGTTGCATTCCGTGTTGCTGCAACCGGCTTGATGAGAATGTGTACATATTTTGGTAGGTTTGCGCTGCACATAAATAGCGTAGGTGAAGGTGACTCCGCAAGCAAGATCTTGGAGCAACACTTACAGGCGGATAAATGCCGGCCCGCTTGGCGGTCTCAAGCACCTGGCTGATGTCCTCCGTGCCCTCGACGATGCCACGCTCGCCCTCCGGGACGATGATTTGGCACCCCGTGCGATCCTTCCACCACCGGCATGATCTGCGTGAGTGTGGGTGATCACCACAGCCTTCAGCAGCGCCGGGTCGAAGCCGTCGTTCCGCAGGTTGGCTTCAATCAGCTCGGGCTCGAGGCCGACTCCTGCGTCAACAAGGACCACCCCATCTCCACAGTCAATGGCATAGTTGCCTAATCCTTCCGATAACGGGGCGCCCACGCTCTCCCTGTCCAGGTGGTCCAACGGTGTGGCGTTATCTTTAAGAGGTATCGGGGCTGGGAGGTGGTGCCTTGGGCGTAGGCTGGGCCCTCTTCGCCCATATATTTACGCGACATGGCCAGCACGATCTCCTGCAATTCGGGATTCTCATCTGGGGGGACCGGCCCGACCAGGATCTTGGCGGTGCCTTCAATCATGACTCGCGTGTTCTCCAGATGTGCATCGTCCGCGATTTGGAGGGCCACCGCCGGATTGTGTAGTATGTGCTGGACGTACTTCGAACGTCCCCTGGCCACGATGTAAAACACGCGCTCAGTGGCATCAAACTGGTACCACAGGGGCACAATGTAGGGTGTGTTCTGGGGCGTAATGGTGGCCAGCCGGGTTTTCCATGGTTGTGCCAGGAACGCGTCCACTTCGTCGTCGGTCAGCTTCCCGATCTTGTCGGGGGGCTCGTAATCAGGCAGGGTATACATAATAGACCTTCACTGTGTGTGATAGCGATATGGCCACAAGAACGTTGAAGGGTTCTTCACGGGTGACGTCCCATACTTCACTGCGACATACGGGGATCCAAGGCGTCGCGCAAGCCGTCTCCGGCCAGGTTGAAGGCCAGCACAGCCACCATAATGGCCATACCTGAGAAAATCGAGATCCAGGGGGCCTGTTGCAGATAGGCACGACCCTCATTCAAGATGTTGCCCCAGGTGGGCGTGAGAATGTCGACGCCCAGCCCCAGGTAGCTGAGAGAGGCCTCCGTTAAGATGGCATACGCGATCGTGATCGAGGTCTGAACGATGAGCGGGGAGACAATATTGGGCAGAATATGCCGTGAGAGAATACGTCCGTGGCGAGCACCTACGACACGCGCGACCTGGACATACTCCAGCTCCCGCCTGGCCAAGGTCGAACCCCGCACCACCCTGGCGAAGAAGGGTATGTTAACGATGGCGATGTCTCTGGTCGCATTCTCTATGCCGGGTCCCATCATAGCAGCCAGGGCAATGGCCAGGAGTAGCATCGGAAAGCTGAACAGGATGTCCATCAGCCGGCTGATGACGATGTCCCACGTGCCACCGATATAGCCAGAGATGATTCCCAAGATAGATCCGACGATCAAGGCTATTCCCACAGCGGCGAAGGCAATGCCCAACGACACGCGTGTGCCAAAAATGATACGGCTCAGGAGGTCGCGCCCGTAGCGATCCGTCCCGAAGGGTGCTTCCAGACTGGGGGGATTCAAGGCCTCTTTCATGTTCAGCTCGTCCGGATCGTGCGGAGCAATCTGATTGGGAAAAAGTGCCAGGATAATGAGAAACACAATGATGACGAAGCCGATCAGTACCAGCCGGTTGCGGGCGATACGGTGCAGGAAGGGAGCCCTACGAGCGTAAGGGAGTTCAGTCATACCGTATCCTTGGATCCAGGAAGCCGTAGATGACATCCACCACAATGTTCAAGGTCATGACCAGGACTGCAATGACAAGCACGGCCCCGCGCACGGTGGGGGAAGCCCGCTGAAAGATGGCCACCAGGACGAAACGGCCCACACCGGGCAGGGTGAAAAACTCTTCCACCACCACCGAGCCACCCAGGAGCCAGCCCACCTGTAAGCCGGCCACCGTAACCACGGGAATCAGGGCGTTCTTCATGGCATGTCTGGCGATCACTACCCAGTGGGTCAGACCCTTGGCCCGGCCCGTGCGAATATAGTCCTGGCCCCGGACATCCAGCATCGAGGAGCGTGTCATCCGCATGATCACTGCTGCGCTCACGGTTCCCAGGCAGAACCCGGGACTAATCATCATCCTCAGGTTGGCACCCAGGTCCTCGAACGGTGACACCCAGTGCATGCTGGGAGCCCAACCAAAGAACAGAGACAGAATGAGGACAAACAGGGTTCCTTGCCACGGGAGGGGAAATGAGAGCCCGAGCAGGGCGACGACGCGAGCGACGTTGTCCAGCCAGCTGTTGTGGTTCAGAGCGGCTATGATACCAGTAGGCACGCCAATGAGCGTCGCTATGACGATAGCAATAGCGGCCAACTACAGGGACACAGGCAGGCGGGAAAAGATAAACTCGAGAACCGGCATGCCGGCACGCCAAGAGGTGCCGAAGTCGCCCACCACGACCCGCCTGATCCAATTGAAATACTGGATGTGTATTGGCTGGTCAAGGCCGAAGTATGCTCGCAGGCTCTCAATGGTTTCATAGGAGGTGAGTGCCTCCGTTCCCAGCATTATGTCTATGATGGTGCCTGGGATGAGGCGCACCAGCAGGAACACAATGATCGTCACCCCCACAAGGGTGACGATCATGGCTAAGAGACGGTTGATGATATACCTTTGCATAGTCGGCTTTGTCTCAGAAGAACCATCTTTGGGGGAGGGCCGACTGCCAGTCGGCCCTCCCTACATTGGCAGACTACTTCTCCATCGAAACGTCCTCGAATCCGTAGTAGAAACCCCTGGGATGCTGCACGTATCCCTTCACGTACGGCTGCAGGACGGCGAGCAGGTCGGGAGAGTAGAGCGAGATCATGGGCGCTTCCTCGGAGAGGAGCCTCTGGAACTCGTCGTAGTACTCCTTGCGCTCAGCCGGATCCGATGAGGCGCGTGCCTTTTCCAGAAGTTCGTCGCCTGTGGGATTGCCCCACCTGCGGAAGTCCGCTCCCTTCGGCTTGGTGTGGCAATGGCGGTAGAACAGCAGGTCTGGGTCCATGAATCCACCCCAGGCGTTGCGGGTGACCGGCTCGCGATTGGCCCGCCAGTCCTCGATCCAGACACCGAGGTCCGCCACTTCCACGTCCACGTTGATGCCGATGTCTTTCAGGTTGGCGGCGATGACAGGGGCATCGGCGGCCATGGTAGCATATCCTACGATGATGCGCAACGTCATGTCAAAGCCGTCAGGATAGCCAGCCTCCGCCAGAAGCTCTTTGGCCTTCTCCACGTCGCGCTGCTGGTTGGGGAGCTCCTCTGGAGGCAGTGCCCAGTAGGCCATAGCCGGCGGCATGACGCCGACGGGGCGGCCCAGTCCCATGGTGCCCGCCTCCATGGTGGCCTCCTTGTCCAGCGCCAGCAAGATTGCCTGGCGGACTCTCACGTCGTCCATGTACGGCTGGTCTGGGGGCAGTTCAAGGGTATCCAGCTTGATCGCCGGGTTCTGCATTAGCACCAGGTCCGTATCCTCGTCCTGGAGCTGCAGGTAGTTCCTGGCATCCTCCAGGAAAGCGATGTCAATGCTGCCAGCCCGCAGGCCCGCCAGGATGGTTTGCTCGTCCGGGATTACCTGGATGGTCAGTTCATCCAGAATAGGCTGGCCCTCTTCCCAGTAGTCCGGGTTCTTCTCAAGGACCAGTCTCTCGCCGGCAACGAACTCCTTCACCATGAAGGGCCCGGTGCCAATGGCCGTGCGGCGCAGTGTCTCCCCGTCGGGAGCGCTGTCCTTGGGGATGACGGCGTTATAGCGACCGCCCAGTGCCACCAGGAAGGGGCCGGTGGGCTCCACCAGGGTGATCTTGAGGGTGTGCTCGTCCACGACCTCTATGCTGTCGATCATGATCAGGTCGCCCCGGCCAGCAGAGCCAATCTCTTCGTCCAACTGCCGTTCCAGACTGTACTTCACGTCCTCGGCGTCCAGCTCCTTGCCATTGTGGAATTTGACACCCTCACGCAGATGAAAGGTGTACTCCATACCGTCGTCGGAGATGTCCCAGGATTCTGCCAGCTGCGGCTGGACGACCACGTCATTGTCAACCCAGGTGAGGTTCTGGTAGATAAGGGGCTTGCGACGCTGCCAGGCGTCGGCCGATTCCAGGTGAGGTTCCAGGCTGGGCACGTCAATGGACGTTGCCAGGACCAGGCTGCCCCCACCCACTTCTGCTTCTTCCGGGGGCTCCGTCGGGGCTGGTGCTTCGGTCGGCGGCGGTGCCTCTGTTGGGGCCGGTGCCTCTGTTGGGGCTGGTGCTTCGGTCGGAGCCGGTGCCTCCGTTGGGGGTGGTGCCTCCGTCGGAGCCGGCGTTGCCGGGGCACAGGATCCCACCAACAACACTGCTGCCAACAAGACGGAGATCGCTACTAGAAACTTGATGGTCTTCATCTCTTGTCCCTCCTTAGACATATGAGATAGGATGTTCCAATGTCTGTTGGGTTTACGGCATATTGCAGGGTGTCTTCCTGATGCTCACCTCCTTTCGACTGTCGGGCTGAGGATCTGGATTCCTCAGCCAACTTCGCGTTGGGAAGATCCTCACGCTACATACGGGACGGTCTCGCCGCCATGGGTGAGGACAGCGACTCTGGTCTGTCTCCCCTGTTCTGCCAGAACGGCAGCCAGCGCATCCTCAACGGTGACGTGGTGCTCGAACCCCATGCGTCGCACATCCCTGTCACTCAGAGCGGACGCAACCACTGATACTCGCGCCCGCTGTTTTATGTGCCCCACCTTGGCGCATACGGCGGCCGCGATCGGATCTTCAACCTGACGCGCTCTGATCCTGCGCAACAGATCAGCCAGATCGAGGGATAGATACTCCACCTGCAAAGGATGAGTGGCCCCTATGCCCTCCGGGCACGGAGCAATCAGAATGATGGTGCCGCCCATCTCGAGAATCAAATCAGCGGCGAACAACCCCTTTCCGGCCTGCCAGAACTCCAGATAGGCGGGATAGGAATTGACGACAACGACAGGGTAGCGCTGCTGTGCCGGGATGCCATACACCTGTCTGGCTGCTTCTCGGGCGGCGGCTTGCGCTTGCCGCGGGTTGCCACAGAAGACCCGGTACAGGCTGTGTTCCGCTGTCAGCACTGTGTTGATGATGAAGTCCAATCCGGCCGTATCTGCCAGCGCCTCCAGACTGCGGCGGGCGGGCGCGTCATCGCGCCCCAGGTAGTTGGTGGGATCCTCAGTGCCCACGAGATGGAAGGCTGCCACTGTCTCCGCTCCGGCCACGCCGGGATACAGTATCTTGGCCCCGCCGGCCCAGCCGGCGTGTGGGTGGGGCACCACGTTGCCGATGCCCAGCACAAAGTCAGCCTCCACCACCTTACGATTCAGCCAGACTTCAACGCCATCGGAAGACGTGCCGGCTCTTGCCAGAGCAGAGGGATCATAGCTGCGGTGGCGGGTCACACGGATGCGTCGGGCAACGTCTGCACCTACCTTGGCGTCGATCTCCTCATCGGTCATAGGCCGGTGGGTACCAGCCGCGATGAGTACCTCGATGTCTTCCTCATCTACACCGGCTCGTCGCAGGCGTTCCAACACGGGCGGCAAGATCGTCCCGGTTGGCGTGGGACGGGTGTTGTCGTCGGAGAGAATGAGCACCTGTTGGCCTGGGTGAACCATCTCCTCCAGTGCAGGAGTGCCCAGCGGCTCGTCCAGGGCATGGGCTATGCCCCCGGCCTCATCGCGGTCTGCCGCTACTGGAGCAGGGGACACAACCTCACCCACATTGCATTCGTCCAGAGCAAAGCTGAGTGACGTTGTGTGGGTGTAGGGCACAGTCACGTCCATTCTGGACATCCTCGTTCGTTCCCAACAGACTGGGAAGTGGCCAGGCACAGCACTAGTGATAATAGTCGGCCAGCGTGCTGGGCCTGTGGTCTCGTGGCTAAAGATGTTGTACCCGACCAGAATACGCTTCATAGTACTTCTGGTTGGCCTCATCGCCTCCGGGCGTATTGGCGCTCTTCCAGATGGGCGGGTCTATCCCCAAGGAGACCATGTGGCTCACTGCTGCCGCGACCACGCTGTGTAGAATGAAAGTGTTGGTGATGGTGGAGGCGGGAGCTACCTTCTGATCGCACCCTTCGATGGCCACCAGGGCTTCTCCAGGTGGCACCTTGCAATCCAGACAGAGGTCAGCCACATCACAAAGGTTCTGGTTGGAGGGGTGGCGGGCCGGATGGCCGGCGGGGATGCCCTGGGAACACTCTGGTGAGGTCACGGCGATAACGGTGAGACCCCGCTCCTTGGCATACAGAGCCGCGTCAATGGTCGCGGAGTTGATGCCATTGGCGTTCACGATCAGTATCACGTCGCCAGCCTGAATCGGGTACGCGCCGAGCACCGCCTGAGCATAACCCGGCGAGCGTGCCACCTGGGTGGAGCGGCGGGCACCAAAAGCCAGCGAGATGCCGGGGTCAAGGATTGGGTCTACCGGTGCCAGGCCTCCAGCCCGACAGAATATCTCTTCCCCTGCGATATAGGAGTGACTGCCAGTGCCGAACACATGCAGTAGCCGCCCCTTTGCCAGGCTATCTCCAATCAAACGGCCGGCCTCCCTGATCTTGTCTGTTTCCTCGGCCGAGATGCGGTCCAGTGCTTCTACAACAGCATCGTGATAGGTCTTCAGTGGGTCCATGACTGATCCTCCTGCACACTATGATAAGGTGTTACGATGTTGTGCGATACCTCCTTGAGCCAACCGACGATCGGCAGGCGACACACTGGATCATCCAAAAGTATCATTCGCTGCGAGACCTTTGAGCGACAGGAGGACAACGCTCCCTCCACCTAGGCCTCACGACGCGCCAAATCTTGGAGCAGTGATCGCTTGACCCGGTCAATGTGGTGCGACATTGCCTGCTCCAGCGCGAGCACATCGCCGACCTCGAAGGCCCGCAGGATCTCTTCATGTTCCTTCTGAGTCGAATCGATGAGTGTTCCTGCTGTTCCGTAGCGCACGCGTGCCATGTACCCGTGCAAGTTGACCTGTTCCCAGGTCCCTCGTAGTCTTCCGTTGCCGGAAGTTTCCACTATCAGGAGGTGCAGATCGCGGTCAAGATCAAAGTATTCCTGGAGGATCTGGTTCTCATCCTGGACCTGGACCAGGCTCCGCAACGCTTCGACCAATTCCCGGATCTGTTGCAAGCGAGACGGGGTCATGTTGCGTGCAGCCAGTTTGACAGCGTACACCTCAAGGACGCGACGCACATCAAAGGACTCTGATATCTCGTCGTCCGTTGGATCAGCTACGGAGGGTCCCTTGCGAGGTTCGATCGTGATCAACCGCTGGTGGGCCAATGT
>JAUVRU010000432.1 GCA_030597485.1 Anaerolineae bacterium | reverse complement strand
TGGGGTAAACTGATACTTCACCTTCTTGCGTTTTTCGGAACACCGCACCCTTGCCCTCACTGCAGGCATAGTCTTTGGCATCTGCGTCCTGTCTGATTCCTAATACATCCGCGCCTATGTTGCCAATTTCCTCGCAGATTCCATCGTCAAGGCTGCCCCGATAGATCTGCCCGGCTTCACCGCCTGCGTAGACATACCCATCCGGTCCCCAGGCAACACCTTCGCTATGGTCCATTCCATACACAAATGGTACAAAATCATCCCGTTTCATAATTGATTCAGTCATTGCTCTCTCCTTGCTGGCTCAACTCGCTCAACCTGGCCTGGATGGCGTCCATATCCAGGGGGTAGGCGCCGTACTTCTTGCCCGTTTCCAGCGCCCGCCAGGTGTTCTCAATTGGTATTCCGGTGTGATAAGAGTGATCCGGCGCCAGAATGTAGCCTCCGCCCGGCGCTGCGTCACGCAGACACTCCAGCACCTCGCGCTCCACATCATCCGGGGTTCCGTGGGCCAGGGTGGTGGTGGCACTGATGTTGCCGATGAGACACAGGCGATCACCATACTTCGCCTTGGTGTCTGCCAGGCTCATGTTGGCGCCGCGCTGCAGTGGATTCAAGGCGGATATCTTCAGTTGCACGATGTCATCCAGAATGGCGTTCAAGTTTCCGTCGCTGTGCAGGATGACCGGTGTGCCCGTATTGGCCAGCGTCTCCACCTCTTCGGCAATGTGGGGCAGCACGAATCGCCTCCAATCGTCCGGTTTGATGAAGGTGGATTTGTTCATGCCCCAGTCGTCGTGGATGATGATAGCATCCACCCCGGCCTCCACCAGCTCCAGGCCCAGCTGTGTATTCCAACGTCCCATCTCGCGCAAGATTTCGTCCAGCAGGTCAGGGTCATCGTAGAGCCACAGACTCATGTTGATCAGTCCGGCCGCCATCCACGCCGCGGAGAAAGGCCCGCGGACGCCACCGACAACCGCCAACTCGCCGGCAGCCAACTCCAAAGTCCGGCGCGCCTGTTCCGTGCGCTCTGGAAGGTGAGGGTCAGGGATGCGCAGGTTCTCCCAATCCTCGCGACTCTTCACTATCTCTGCCTCGGTCCAGCCAGCAGGCCACGACGTTTCGTTTGTGCCCCAGGGCGTGCCCCACTCGTCCACATAGCGCTCACCGTGCAATTGGACATTGACGACCCCTGTCAGGCCGAAGGCATAGGTCCACACCATATCAAGCCCCACGGCCCGCGACACAGCCACTTCATCGTCAGCATTGTGCCAATAGCTGGACGGTTCGCCCAGGACGGACTTGATGAATGGGGGCCCGAAGTGGAACTCAAACAGAGGTACGCGATCAGGCACACCGCCGCGCAAAGCAGTCATGAAACGTTCACGGCTGTTCATCATTGTTTCTTTTTCTTGCATCGTTCGCTCCTTAAGCAGCGGGTATGGTCCCACCCTGTGTCAAATCAACAGTTCATTCCACACTTATCTGGATTGTTGGGCCTTGAGTCTGGACCGCGCGCCCTTGCCAGTGGAGGGCTGACTGGTCGCACCGCCCCGGCACAGGACTGGGCGCTCACCCTTGGAACTACGCCTAGAAACCGGGCGGGTATGGGTGGCCGCGGGCCGATCCGCCTCCGTCCACTGCCACAAACGCTCCGGTGACAAAGGATGCATCCTCCGACAGTAGGAAGGCGATAACAGCCGCTACTTCGTGAGGCTCGCCGATGCGGCCCAGCGGCTGTTCCCCGTTCCATTCTTGGCGCAGTTCCTCTGGATCGCCCGCCATCTCCAGGTCCTGCATGGCCAGGGGCGTCCGGATGGTACCCGGGCGAACCGCATTGCATCGAATTCCCAGGTGACCATATTGGACGGCCACCGAACGTGTCAGCGCATCGCCTCCCGCCTTAGTGGGCTCATATGCAAAGCCGGACGGGAACGAACGGATTGCCCGTATCGATGAAACATTGACAATGGCGCCGGGCGTGCCCTGGGCCACGAAGATGGCGCAGGCCACCGAACAGCCATAGGCGTATCCCACCAGATTGACCTGGAAGATTTCTTGCAGATCTTCATCCACCACGTCATGGGCACGGGTGGGAATCTCTATGGCAGCGTTGTTCACCCATCCTGTCAGCTGGCCCAACTCCTGTGCGGCCTGCGCCGCTCGTTCGTGCGTCGCGCGCTCCTTCACATCACCCAGGACTGCGGTAAAGGATGATGGGCCGTAGCTGCCTGCCAGCTGGTCCATGCCGCCGCTGTGGCGAGCGATGCCGACCACGCCCCAACCATCCTTCAAGAGTCGTTCCGCTGCTGCCAGTCCGATACCTTTGCTTGCTCCAGTTACCACCACACTGTTCATGTTGATCCCTCCATTGGGTTGGCTTCATTGTCTTTGATCACCCCGGTGGGCATTGCGGGGGGTTACAACCAGCAGACTTCCTCCCAGCCTGTACACAAGGCCTCGATGTTCTCCAGGGGAACATCCGGACTGGGGATTGCGTAGATCGCGAATCCGCCTTCAGGAGCGTACATGGCTTCCACCACTTCCGCTATTTGCTGATGTATGTCCTCCGGCGTGCAGTACGGCAGCATCTGCTCATCGATATCGATCTGGGGACACAGCTTACCTTTGTAGGTCTTGGCAATCCCCTGGATGGTATTGGCCCGTACCTGCGGGTCGTGCATAGTGACTCCACATTCAGCCAGATCGTCAACGATGCGCAGCATGTGACCATCGGAGGAGTACCAGACATGCGAGCCAGCTTCACGACAGGTGGAGAACATCTGCGTGTAAGCAGGCTTTAGCCACTTGCGAAAGGTATCCGGACTTATCATAAGATCCCTTTGCGTTCCAATGTCTCCGTGAAAGAAGAATTGATCAACTCCAATCTCAAGCCACAAACGGATGTGCTTCATGTTGTACTCCAGGACCATCTCTATGAGGTCTCGAATCTGCGGTGGTTCTTCCAGAAAATCGACCAGCAGATTTTCCAGGCCCCGCAAGAACTGCAAGCGGTCGAAAAAACCTCCCTGGGTGATCTCGTAGGTGGCCCGGGTCAGGAATCCCTGCCTCCGTCTTTCTTCCGTCTCTTCCTTGAGGGCACGCCAATCGTACTGATCTCGCGGGTCTGGCGCTTGCAAGGTCTCGAACGCTTTCCAGTCCTCCAGGGGATGCCCCACCACCTGGCCCAGAAGTCCCGCCTGCGTGTTGTGCCACAGGCATCCCCAATCGTCTGTGAAGTACTCATTGGATGT
>JAUVRU010000457.1 GCA_030597485.1 Anaerolineae bacterium | reverse complement strand
CGTCGCCGACCCCGGTTACTGTGAACCCGGCATCGGTAAGCTCCTCTTGCAGAAAGAGACGCACATCAGCATCATCCTCGGCAATCAGAATCTTCGGCATAGACTACCTCCTCAAGACGAGAGATCACACTGAGATCTACGTACCTGCTGGGTGTTCCGAATAGGGAGAAGCGTCAAAACGCCCACCCGAAGCGGACGGGGATGACCCTACCTCAGGCACTCGGTCGGGCAGGTATGCGGTGAGGGTTGTCCCCTTTCCCACCACACTGTTCACGTCGATTTCGCCGGCATGCGCGCGCACGATGCCGGCCACGATGGAGAGGCCCAGGCCGGTGCCCTCGCCCGCCGGCTTGGTGGTGAAGAAGGGATCGAACAGATTGGCCTGGATGCTCTCCGCGATGCCAACACCTGTGTCGCTCACAGCCAGAACCAGCCTGGCGCTCTCTGCATCGTAGGCCGTACCGATCGTGATCTTCCCACCTGCCGGTACAGCATCGCGCGCATTGGTCAGCAGATTGATCAGCACCTGTGTGATCTGATTGCGGTCGCATCGCAAGGGAGGCAGATCCGGCGTCAGATCCGTTTCTACCGCGATATTGGACCAGCTCTTGAGCTGATTCTCAATCAACAGAAGTGTGTCCTCGACCATCTCGTTGAGGTCGTTGGGTTCGATCTGGGCGGCGGAGGCGTGCGCATACGTGCGCAACGCTCGCACAATGTCAGCACAACGCCACCCACTCCGGTGAATGACGTCCAGATTCCGCTCCAGGCGCTCGGTGGCCAACGTACCCTGCTCTAGCCGGTCCATCAGACTCCGGCTCACACCGGTGATGACTTGAAGCGGCGAGTTGATCTCGTGCGCTACCCCGGCCGCCAACCTGCCCAGGTCAGCCAACCTCTGCGAGGCAACCAACTTCGCCTCCATCTGCTTGCGCTCGGTGATATCTTGAATGATATACACCACGCCGTACAGGCTGTCCTGAAGACGGATCGGGTACCGGGACACGTCACAGTATCCGCCCAGGCAGGGTAATTCCATCTCCCCAGTCCTCACCCAGGCGCCTTCCCCATCCGGCTCAAGATCACCGAATATCGCCTCCCGGATGGGGCGACCTATCACCTGGCGAAAGCTCGTCTGCAGCCCTTCGACGGTGGCCCGGTTGCAGCGAATAATCTGCCCCTCCGGGTCGGTGAGAACGATCACGTCAGAGACCGCGTCAAAGGTGGCCTCCCATTCCGTTTTTGCCCGCTCAATGACTCTGTCAATATGGGCAGCACCGAGCAGGTATTGCGCCCGATTGCGCACCAGGTTCACGTTGATGGGCATAGTGATGACATCGGTAACGCCGGCCTCCAACGCCCGCTCTATCGCCTGCTGATCTCCGGGAGGAGTGACCATCAACACCGGCAAGCGGTCGCCACCAGGGAGCTCACGCAGTCGCCCGCAAAGCGTGAAACCATCCACCATCGGTATTCCGGCCCCTACCACCACCATGTCCGGCCCCAACCGCTCGAAGGCGGACAATCCCTCGGCACCGTCTGGCGCCACTGCTACCTGACAACCGGATCTGGTTATTGCCTGGCGTAAGGTCTCCCGGGTTTGGCTATCGGCATCCACCACCAGAACCAGGGTGAACGATTGTTCGCCAGTGTCCCCGCGCAAATCACCTACCTCCACCACTCACGCGACCAGCAGATCTCCTGACACCTGCTCGAGAGCATACCACAGTCCATCCCAGAAATCCAGCCCAGACCGGGCCCGGCTACTCCCCAATGATCTTCACCAACACCCGTTTCTTCCTGCGGCCATCGAACTCGCCGTAGAATATCCGCTCCCAGGGACCGAAATCGAGTCTGCCCTCGGTGATGGCCACCACCACCTCCCGTCCCATGATGCTGCGCTTCAGATGGGCGTCCGCGTTGTCCTCGCCCACGTTGTGCTCATAATGGGAGACCGGCGCATGGGGCGCCAGTTCCTCCAGCCACCTGTCCATATCGCGGTGAAGGCCTGATTCGTCGTCATTGATGAAAACCGAGGCGGTGATATGCATAGCATTCACCAGGCACAGCCCCTCTCTGACCCCGCTTTGCCTGACCAGGTCATCCACCTGAGGCGTGATGTTCACGAAGCCTCGTCTTGACGGCACGTTCAGCCATAGATGTTCCGTGAGCGATTTCATCGTTTCCTCCCTTGCCGGATTCTTCCAACCCATCACGTCGCGCGTACAGTCGGAAGTGATTCCATTCTATCACGTCTGGCAACATCCAGCAACCGGAATCGACAGATGCACAGCCCTTGCCCTTCCTAGATTTGCCAGATCCGTCAGGTTAGTTATAATATCGTGTAGGGGGTGCAAACGCTCGCGAACCAGTATCTTCGATACCAGCAGCGTTGTTGTGGCGGCGTAGCTCAGAGGCAAGAGCAGGGGACTCATAAGCCCTTGGTCGGTGGTTCGAGTCCACCCGCCGCCACCTCCTCTCTTGAAACGCCTGCCCACCGGTTGTCCAAAGAAGTGACCTCCCCCGGCGGGCGTTTCTTTTTGGCAAGAAGCACGACACCTTAACGCAAAGACAAGGAGATATCAATATGGCAGCATTACCTGAAACCGTCAGCAAGGCGTGGGACAATCGAGAAGGGCCCGTGGTTCTCGCGACTGTCGATGCCAATGGCCTCCCCAATGCCATCTATGTCACCTGTGTCAAGAAGTTCGATGACGACAAACTGGCGATTGCCGACAACTACTTCTCCAAGACCCGCGCCAACATCCAGGCCAGGAGCAAGGGCGCCATCCTCTTCATTACCAAGGAAGAAGAGTCGTTTCAGGTGAAAGGCTCGATCGACTACCAGACGCGCGGCCACATATTCAATGACATGCGAGACTATCTCGATGCTGAGTACCCGGTGCACGCCGTCGCCGTGTTGAACGTGGAAGCGGTTTACTCTGGGAGTGAACAGCTGGTCTGAGTACAGGCACACATGCTCTGACAAGTGTTTCTTCTTGGCGGAAGACCACAGCCCGTGCCCCAGATGGTCGAAACCGGCATCCCGCAGCCGGCCGGTCTGGCTGAAGATGACCGCCTGCCAGGCCCGCTCCCACTAGTTCATCTTGGGGTTGCCCG
>JAUVRU010000417.1 GCA_030597485.1 Anaerolineae bacterium | reverse complement strand
TTGCAGCGGGCGAATCGCCGTACCTGGTGGATGGCCGTCCCGCTGAGCGAGTCTTGCCACCGGAGACGATACGCATTCCCAATGCACGCGGTAGCATAGCCCAGGCTCTGGATCACCGATTGGTCCCAGACCTGGTTATCGATGGCGAGGGAGCCGAGGACGTGATCTACCACCATCGGCGTGATGGCACCCGGGAAGTCTTCTTCCTGGTCAACCAGGATCGTCATCATGGGCGGGAAGTCGAGATTCGCTTGCCGGGCACCGGCCGCCTGGAA
Source organism: Anaerolineae bacterium (assembly GCA_030597485.1). Classification (GTDB taxonomy): domain Bacteria; phylum Chloroflexota; class Anaerolineae; order 4572-78; family NAK82; genus JAUVRU01. The sequence goes on along the minus strand of JAUVRU010000417.1, from coordinate 3,087 downwards.
GAATGGGACCCGTTCACCGGGAAGACCACGCCAACACCCGGGCGACTGATGGATGGCAAGACGGAAGTGATGCTATCGTTCCCGCCGGTAGGATCACATCTGCTTGTGATGCACACCGATCAGCCGGCCCAGAACCAGGCGTCTCCTCGCTTGCCCCTGGCACCCAGACAGGAAGTGACACTCCCGGATCGCTGGACGTTCCGGCGACTGGATCCCAACGCCATCACTCTGGACCATTGTTCGATAAGCCTGGACGGCGAGCCGGGGAGCGGGACCAAACCAGTGTGGCAAGCCCAGCAGGAAGTGGCAGCAGCGGGCGCAGGCACCCCCTTCGCATTGCGTTTTTGCTTCCAAGCCAAGAGCGTGCCGCACTGTATTGACCTGGTGCTTGAGTGCCCCGAACGTTTCCAGATCACGGTCAACGGGCACCCAGTGCCATATCATGAGAACGGCCATTGGCGGGACATCAGCTTCAAACGAGTGGACATCCAACCACAGGTGCGTGCAGGGCGGAACACCATCGAGCTGGAGGGTGTGTTCGCGGAGGACACTGTTCTTGAGAACATCTATCTCATCGGCGACTTCGGGGTGAGGGCCCGCCGTCTAGGTCAAGAGAGATATGGGGTCAATGGCATGGATTTTGACCGATATGGACCGGAGTTCACACTGATCGACGAGCCAAGAGAGGGTAGCGGCCAACACCTCAACCAACAGGGGTATCCGTTCTACGCCGGCACGCTGGCTCTGCGCCAGGTGGTCGAGATACCTGAGACGGCAAGCCGGGCTGCGCTCTCATTAGATGATCTGCACGCCATCATGGCCGATGTATGGGTGAATGGCCAGCAGGCCGGTCTCATCCTGGTGCCACCCCATCAGATAGACGTGAGCAGTCTCCTCAAGCCCGGGCCAAACGAAATCGAAATCCGTCTGGTGACGAGCTTGCGCAATGCGCTGGGTCCGCACCACCTGGCAGGCGGCGATCCTGTCAGGATTTGGCCATACCACTACGCGGATGAGAGCCGTTGGACCGATGACTATGTACTTGTCCCCTTTGGCTTTGAGAAGGCTCGTCTACTGGTGTGGTAGGTGGGGGCACACAGACGAAAGGCGAATACATCCATTTCATCCCGATAGAGATTGCCGCAACGACAGCAGATTCACTTGTGACATTGGGAGGTAAGGAATATACGCACATGGCTGTTATGACCAAACGAGAGCGTGTCTTGCGCACGATGCGCTTTCAGGAGACTGATCGCGTTCCGCTATATGACCTCCTGAGAAACGACGCCGTCATTGAACACTATGGTGGAGGAAGGCTCACCCCGGACAGCGCCGAACGCCTGCACGGCATCGCCATCGGCCGAACGCTGGACATGGCCCGGACTACCTATGCGCCGCAGCAGCCCCGTGAGGTACGGTGGGAGAATGGGGTAGTGCTTCGCCAGGAACGCTGGACCCAATGGATTGTTGAGCGCCCATTCCACGACATGCCCAGCCTGGTGCAGTGGATCAAAGAGGAGATCAAGCGAACGGAGGCCGAAACCTTCGACCAGGCGTATGCCAGGGACTTCCACGACAATGTGCGACGATGGCAGGCCAATTTCGCGGCTGGCGATCCCACGGGGCGTGATGATCCCGCGGTGTACGTGCCGATCAGCTCTGTTGGTTTCACCCGGGTCTACTGGATCCCGGGGATGGAGTTGTTTTCTTACCTCATGTACGACTATCCCGACCTCCTGGAAGAGTGGTTTGAGGCCCGCAATCAGGCTGAGCTGCGTCGAGTGGCCGCCATTGCAGACCCTGAGTTGATGCCTATCGTGATGACGTACGACGACCTGGCGTACACGACCAACCTGCTTTTCGCCCCTGCATGGTTGCGGGGGTGTTTTGTGCCACGGCTGAAGCGTCTGGTCGACGCCTGGCATGCACGTGATACCACTTGCATTTTCCACTCGGACGGCAGGCTCTGGGACATTCTGGACGATCTGGTGGAAGCTGGTATCGACGGGCTGCATCCGCTGGAGGTGATGGCAGGAATGACAGTGAAAGAAGTGCGGCGGCGCTACCCCCACCTCTTCCTGCTCGGAGGTATTGATGTCAGCCAGCTGCTGGTGAACGGGACACCCGAGGAGGTGCGGGCTACGTGCCATCAGACCATCGCTGATGCCGATGGCGTGGGTTACTTCATGGGTTCGACCACTGAGCTGAACAATCCGGTGCCGCTTGAGAATGCCATCGCTATGTTTGAGGCGGGCTGGGGCGTGGCGACCGGGCCGGGATAGCGTCCACCCCCACGATGCCAAATCTGAGCAACAGGTGAAAACAGTATGAAAGACAATATGGTTCGGGCAACACTTGGGCAGGGGAGGCCCGTATTTGGGACCATGATCCAGGAGCTGCGCTCCCCGGCTGTGCCCATCATTCTGGCCAATGCCGGCTTTGATTTCGTTTTCCTGGATATGGAGCACGGAACGTTCAACATTGAGACGATGGCTGATCTGGTCAAGGTGATCCGGCTTACCGGGATGACCCCCTTGGTACGAGTGCCGGACGGCCAATATCACGTGATTGCGCCAGTACTTGATGCCGGAGCGCAGGGAATTATGGCGCCCCGTGTTGAAACAGAAGATCAAGTTGAACATGTAGTCAGTTGTGCCAAGTACCCGCCGCTGGGCAAGAGAGGCTGCTCGGTGGCTAAGGGGCACAATGAGTACCAGAACGCTGACATTCACGAATTCACTGACCATTCGAATCGTGAGACTCTGATTATCACTCAGATTGAACGTCGGGAGGCAGTGGACACGATAGATAAGCTCATTTCCGTGTCGGGTGTGGACGTGGCCCTGATTGGCCCCAATGATTTGGCCCTGTCCTTGGGGGTACCAATGGATTTTGCACACACTGAATTAAAGGCCGCAATCGGCAAGGTGCTTCAGTGCTGTCAGAGGCGGGGCGTGGCGACAGGTCGCCTTGCTGGGGTTGCGGCGGTGCTGCCCGTGGGGTTTCGGCGCGGCTTGTTGCTGCTGACCTACTCCCTTGGCTTCGTGCTGCTCACGTCGGCTGGCCGGCGGGGGGGGGAGGCGTGTC
>JAUVRU010000029.1 GCA_030597485.1 Anaerolineae bacterium | reverse complement strand
AGCTGGGCCACAGACAGGAAAGCCCCCCCAGCTGCCATCAGCCCCCCGCCAATGACCAATGCCAGGGTACGAGTCAGATAGACGTGTACCCCGGCTGCGTCTGCAGCTTCCGGGTTTTCGCCCACTGACCGGATGTTCAGGCCAAAGCTGCTGCGATAGAGCACCCACCAGACCACCGGCACCAGCGCGAAGGCAATGTATGTTAAGGCATATTGCTCAAAGATCGGTCCCAGGATCGGGATGTCACCAAACGGGTCGAGTCGGTTGAAGGAATCAATCGACGGTGGGATGCTAGGTTCGCCATACACAAGACGGAAGGTGAAAAGAGACAGCCCCGTCAGCAGCAATGTGATCCCCAGGCCAGACACATGCTGATTGACCCCCAATCGCACAGACAAGAAGGCCATCAGCAGCCCGGACAACATGCCGGCCACGACTGCTGCCAACACCCCTAGCCACAGCGATTCGGTCATCCCGGCCACCAGAAAGCCCACGAAGGCACCGAAGAACATGGTGCCCTCAATGCCCAGGTTGAGGATACCAGCCCGCTCGGCAAACACTTCGCCCAGCGTCCCCAGGAGCAAAGGTGTAGCCACTCTCAAGGTAGCGGCAACGAGTCCAATGATGAATATGTCCATAAGGTCCTCTCAGGAGTGCGGATAATTCCCCAATCTGCCCGGTTCGGGCCTCCGCAACCCGATCTCCTCAATCCGAACTGAACCTGATCCGATAATTCAGCAAGAGGAACATAGCCAGAGTAACCAACAATAGGGTAGCCTGTACCACATCGCCCAGATAGACGGGCACACCCAACGCCCGACTCACCGTTTGCGCGCCGGTGCTGATGAGACCGATAAAGAGCGCTGCCAAACCAACACCAAAGGCATTCAGGCCCCCCAGAGTAGCGATGATGATTCCGGTATAGCCGTAGCCGGGCGAAATGGCTTCAATCAGGTGGAAGTGAATACCAGCCACCTCTGTCACGCCAGCCAACCCGGCGATGCCGCCGCTCACCAACGCTGCCGTCAGCATGGTCTGATCCACCTTCACCCCGGCAAAGCGCGCTGCCTCTCTTCCCAATCCCACCGCTCGCATCTTCAATCCCAACGCTGTCCGCGAGAGAACGAACCACAAGAAAAGGATGCCCAACACCGCCACGACAAATCCCAGGTGCAGGCGAGAATACGGGACCAACTTGGGAAGCATGGCATTAGGGGCAATCTCGGGCGACTGCGGCCACATCGAGATTGGGTCCCGCCAGGGGCCGTTGAGCAGGTAACTCACCAAAAAGACGATCACCGAGTTAAGCAACAGGGTGGTGACCACCTCATCGATAGCCAGCTTCACCTTTAGCAGGGCCGGCCCCAGCGCCCACAGCACGCCGGCCCCGAACCCGCCCACCAGCATCACCAGGATGGCGATCACAGGAGGCACCTCTCCCAGTAGAGGCCCCAGCCAGGCGGCGGCGATGGCACCAGCGTACAGTTGTCCCTCAGCTCCAATGTTCCAGTAGCCAGCCGAGAAGGCAAAGGCGACGGCTGTCCCAGTCAACAACAACGGCGTGGACTTGACCAGCACCTCCAGAGCACTCACCCGGTTCGAAAGGGGCGCGATCAGGAAGTAATGATACGCCTCCAGCGGATTGGCACCGGCCCATATTATCAGAAACGAAGTCAGAACAAAGGTAACCAGGATGGCTACCACTGGGATCAGGAAGCGCATCCAGACGGGCGCAGCAGCTCGCTCAATCTTGATCGCTGTCACCGGTCGCCTCCCTGACACCCGACATCATCAAGCCCAACTGCTCCACATCAGCCTCCGCACAGGGTAACACTCCCACAATGCGCCCTTCGTAGATCACGGCAATCCGATCCGATAGGGCCAGCACTTCGTCCAGATCCTCCGACAGCAGCAACACGGCCGCACCCCGGCCCCGCTGCTCCAAGAGCTTGCCCCTGACATACTCGGTGGCCCCGACGTCGAGACCCCGAGTCGGTTGCGAAGCGATGACTACTCTGGGCTCCCTGGACAGAGCCCGGGCCAGGATCAGCTTCTGCATGTTTCCCCCGGACAAGGTACGAGCCCTGTCTGTCGGCGACGCCTTGATCTGATACTCGGCAATGAGCCGCTCTGCGTGCTGGCGGATACGCCGGTGATCCAGAGTGCCGGCGGTGATGAAATCCCCCAGGTGCTCGAGCACCAGGTTCTCGGCAACGGTCAGTTCGCCCACTAACCCCTCGTGCCGATCCTCGGGAATGCGACCCACACCAGCTGCGGTTACACGAGTGGGTTCAGCGCCAGTCAGGTCATCCTGACCGACGCTCACCTGTCCCTCGGTCGGCTTCAGGGTACCAGCCAGCACCCGGGACAGCTCCGTCTGGCCATTGCCGGACACACCGGCCACGCCCAGTATCTCGCCAGCGCCCACCTCGAGAGACACCCCTTTGAGGGCCGGCAAGCCCTGATCATCCGCAACGCTCAGGCTTCTGATCCGCAGCAGCGGCGACCCCGGCGCTTGTTCACCCTCCCGGGAGACACCAAAGGTCTCACGACCGACCATCATGCGGGCCAGGGCTGACTGCGATGTGTCTGCCTTGTTCACCGTGCCCACCACCCGTCCATCACGCAGCACGGTGATGCGGTCACATACCGTCATAACCTCGTTCAGCTTGTGGCTGATGAAGATGACCGAGAGCCCGCCCTGGCGCAGCCGCTCCAGCGTCTCAAACAAAACGCCCACTTCCTGGGGAACCAGCACAGCCGTCGGCTCGTCAAGGATGAGAACCCGGGCTTCCCGGTACAACGCCTTGAGAATCTCGACGCGCTGCCGTTCACCTACCGACAGGTGGCGCACAATAGCAGTGGGGTCAACTTCAACGCCCAGCCCCGCCGCTGCCTTGCCCACCTGTCGTTGGATCTCCTGCGGCCGCAGTCGAAAGCCGTCAGTGTAGCCCAGCACGACGTTCTCAGCCACGGTCAGTGGCGGTACCAGGGTGAAGTGCTGAGTCACCATCCCGATGCCCAGGCGGATGGCATCCCGAGGTGACGTGATGTGCCCCTTCTCTCCGTTGACAAAGACCTCGCCGGCATCGGCATGGTACAGGCCATAGAGAATCCGCATCAACGTCGTCTTGCCAGCGCCGTTTTCTCCCAACAAGGCATGAATCTCACCCTGCTCGAGATCGAAATTGATGTGGTCGTTAGCAAGAACGGGGCCAAAACGTTTGGTGATGCCCCGCATCTGGATTGCACTCATATACGTATCCTTGTTGGGGCGACAGGCCAGGCCTGCCGCCCCAACGACTGTCCTAGTTGACGGCCTCTGGTTGAGCCTCGTCGATGTCCACCCGGAAGAGACCTGCCTTAATCTCCTCCTCGCGCTCCTTTACCATCTGAACCAGGTCGGCCGGTAGCTTGCTCTCTGTGTCGTGGAAGGGGGCAAGGCTGGCGCCGCCTTTACCGACCATGCTGAAGTCCTTCAGATCCTGCGAAGTGTAGGCCCCGGTCATTATCTGGTTGACGATGTACTCCACCGTGGGGTTCATGTTCCACACCGCGCTGCTGACCACGTACTCGGGGGCCAGCTCGTTCTGGTCACTCATGTTGCCAAAGGCCCACAGACCGTTTTCGGCCGCCGCCTCGATGACGCCAAAGCGTTCGGCAAACAGCACGTCCGCTCCGGCGTCAATCTGGGCCAGCGCTGCTTCCTTGGCCGCGGCAGGGTCGAACCAGCTGTTGATGAAGGTGACCAGCACCTTGGCGTCGGGGTTGACCTCCTGGGCCCCAGCAACGAAGGCGTTGATGATGCGGTTGACCTCAGGCACGGGATGACCGCCAACCACGCCGATTGTGTTCGACTCGGTCAGGCCTCCCGCCAGCATACCGCACAGGTAAGCCGGCTCGTGGATCCAGTTGTCGAAGACCGACATATTTGGCTCAGACGGTCCCAGACCTGACCCGAAAACAAACGCGATATCAGGATACGCGGCTGCCACCCGGCGGACAGCTTCCTCATTGCCAAAGGCATCCCCAAAGATGGCGTGGGGTTGCTCCTCTTCCACCACCTCCCCCAACACGCGTTCCATATCTCCGGCATAGCCAATATTGTCGGTGTAATCGTACTCGACCTTTCCGGCCTCCTCGGCCTTCAGCAGCGCCGAGTGGATCACACCGTCCCATGGCTCCTCAATAGGGGTGGCAAAGGCACCGAAGATCTTCACCACGCTGGGCCCAGCCGGCTCAGCTGGCACCTCAACCTCAACCTGAACCTCTTTGGTGACAATGACCTCCTTTTCCACGATGACCGTCTCAATGATCTTCTCCGGTGTCGGCGGAGGTGCACCACATTGAGCAGCCACAGCCAGCAGCAACGTGCTGACGATCAACAGAGACAACATCACATGCTTAGACATGACCTTCCTCCTTGTTAGTATGGGTGAGTTACCATTATGCTTCATCACAGCGATGGACAACCACCATCATCTCGCCGGTCATTCTGTCAAATAGATGCTATCCACTCACCCCCTTTCTACACGGGATTCCAGAGACCGGGCGTTCACCAACCAGATAACAGTCACCACGAACAAGCCGACCGTCCTCATCATACCACCAGCCCACATCAGAAGCAACCGATTCCGGCCTAGTCGTGCAGCAAGTCGAGTGCTGCCTTAACCTTCTTCTTATCGGCCGGCAGTGACGAGATGCGTACCCCAACCGCATCATAGATGGCATTCATGATGGCCGGCGCGGTCGACAGATAGGGAGCTTCGGCAAAGCCCTTAGCGCCTTGAGGGCCATCCGGATGGGGTACTTCGACTATTGCCGGGATAATCTCCGGGGTCTTGTCAGCGGTCGGTATGCGGCACTTCCGCAGCGTGTCAGTAAGATTGATCCCCTCTTCGATCACATACTCCTCGGACAGGGCGTAACCGACGCCCATCACCACCCCGCCTTCGATTTGGCCCTCAATGACCTGCCGATTGATGGCCTTTCCCACATCGTTGGCCGAGATAACCGTCAACACCTTCACATCACCCGTGTCCGGGTTCACCTCCACAATCGCCACTTGAGTGCTGTATGAGTAGCACCAGTGGGTGGGACGCGACTCGAAGTCCGGCTGGCCATAGTGGCTGGGCTCTCCCTCCAACAGCGGCATTGAAGGCGGCGGTGTGTAGCGGTGTTCGACCACGAACCGCTCGCCAAGTTCCGACAGGGGCACCGCCCGCCCCGATTCAGGGTCGACGACTTGATCCTGACGCAATTGCAACTGCTGGGGGGCGGCCTCCAGGATCTCAGAGGCGTGGGCGAAGACTTCTTCCCTGAGGGCCCGACATGCCTCCACCACCGCATTGCCGGTCATGAATGTTTGGCGCGACGCCGTGGTGGGGCCGGTGGGGGGCGTCAGGGCCGTGTCCGGGCCGATGAATTCGATGTCCTCCAGGGGTACACCCAGCTCGTCAGCCACCAGCTGGACCAACCCGGCGCGAGCGCCCTGTCCATATTCGTGTTGGGTAGCGCGCAGCAAGACAGAACCTGAGGCATCCAGTTCCACAATCGCCCCGGCACTCTCCGGCAGGCCATGGCCGAAACCGATGTTCTTGACAGCCGAGGCCACCCCCACGCCAATCCTCTTGCCGTCGCCGGGGGGTGGGAGCTCTACTCGTTCGAATGCATCACGGGCGGCCTGGATGGTTTCCTTAACAGCAACAACTCCCTTCTCCATCACGTGGTCGGCGGCCGAGGGCAGGCCCACATCCAGTCCGTTGATCAGGCGGAATTCAAAGGGGTCGATGTCCAAAGCCCGCGCCAGGATGTCGATCTGCTGCTCCAGCGCGAAGGCCACCTGATTGACGCCGAAGCCGCGCATCGCGCCGCACAAGACGTTGTTCGTGTACCAGGCCCATCCCTCCAACTTGAGGTTGGGGACGTAATAGGGACCAGCCCCGAAGACTAACGTGTTCTCCAGCACATCAATACCCAACGAGGTGTAGGCCCCACTGTCCAGCGTCACCTCGGCCTCAATGGCCAGCAGGCGGCCCTCGGCATCAGCCCCGGTCCTGAAACGCATGGTCGCCGGGTGGCGCTTGACGTGGACACGCAACGACTCCTCGCGCGTCAGCACCATCTTCACCGGCCGCCCTGAAAGCAGAGCGCCCAGGGCCAGGTGTTGTTGCAGAATGAAGTCTTCCTTGGCCCCGAAAGATCCGCCCTGGGCTATTTGTATCACTCGGATCTTCTCTTCCGGCAGGTCGAGGATCTCGGACAACTGGGTGCGGTCGTCGAAAGCGCACTGCGTGCCCATCTGTAGGGTGACGCCACCATCGTCATTGGGGAGGGCGATGCCCGACTCTGGCTCCAGGAAGGCATGCTCAATGAAGGGGGTAGTGAATGTACCCTCAGTGACGACGGCACATTGAGCAAACGCAGCCTCCACATCGCCACGCTCGATCTTGGCATGGTGCAGCAAGTTGCCTTTCTCATGGACTTTGGCCGCATCCGGTCGGGCTGCCTCCTCAGGCGAGAAGACCCCGGGCAATACCTGGTGGTCAACGCGGATCTTCTCCACTGCGGCTTCGGCGATTTCCCGAGTCTCGGCAAAGACCGCGGCTACCGAATCGCCCCGGTAGCGCACCTTGTCGCCAGCGATCGCTGGCTGGTCGCGGATGACATTGCCACACTGGTTCTTGCCGGGCACATCCCTGGCGGTCAAGACCAGCGCCACCCCCTCCATCGCCTCCGCCCCCTGCGTGTCTATGCCCAGGATTTCGGCGTGGGGGTGATCTGCCCACAAGATCTTGCCGTGCAACATCCCCTCCATCGTGATGTCCGCGCCATAGCGAGTTGTGCCGGTCACTTTGGCCACCGCATCGCGAACGGGCACAGACACCTTGGGTTGACCTTCGGCCGGAATAGCCAGTCCGGGAGCTGCACCCGTTGCCATCTTCTCCGCTGCCGATTGAATCGCTGCGATAATGGACACGTAGCCAGTGCATCGGCACAGGTTGTTGTTCTGGGTAAGTGTCTTCTTGATTTCGTCAGCCGTGGGGCTGGGATTGGCGTCCAGCAGCACTTTTGCCGACATGATCATGCCGGGCGTGCAGAAGCCGCACTGAGCCGCCCCATGCTCGACGAAGGATTCCTGAATCGGATGCAGGTACCCGTCCTGGGCCAGGCCTTCGATCGTCTCCACCTGGGCCCCCTCAACTTTCGACATACGGGCCAGACAGGAACGGGTTGCCTTGCCATTCACGATTACCGTGCATGCCCCGCAGTGCCCGGTGGCGCAGCCATCCTTGGCACCTGTTAGACCCATCTGGTCACGCAGGAAGCGCATCAGGCTCACGTCAGGGGGCACCTGAGCGCGCACCTCCTGACCGTTGATCGTCAACTGGACATCGATCGTATCTGTCATTTTCTCTCCCTGGTTCTCAGGCTTCACTCGATGCCCGCCTCTGGGCTGCGGGCCATATCGCGCATCTTCACCCCGTCCACCATCTGGCCGTGGCTGATGACGTGGGTCGGTGCGGCGTGATCGCGCAGCGCTTCCAGCACGTTGGGCGCGTCGAGAACGACCAGATGTGCCGGGGCGCCCACCTTCAACTCGAAATCCCGAAGGCCCATCGCCTGGGCAGACCTGGTGGTGATCATGTCATACAGAATCTCCATCTCGACGGCAGTGGTCATCCACAGCAGGTGCGAGGCCAGGAACGCGACCTCCAGCATATTGTTCCGGCCGTATGGCTAATAGGCATCCGAAATGTCATCCTGTCCCAGGCACACCAACACCCCCTCCTCCAGCAATTCCTGAACCCGGGCATGCAGGGGTCCGGTGTGCGGGTCGGTCACCACACCCATCTCCGCCCGCTTCAGCAAAGCAGCCAGCTTCTGCAGGTACGGCTTGGGGTAAAGCGCCATGGCCCGAGCGTGGTGAGCCAACGCCCGGCCCTGCCATCCCCGCTTTATGGCTTCCAGCGCCATAAGCTCAAGGGACCGCAGCCCAGGGTCGCCAGCGTCGTCCACCAGCATAGAGACGTCCTTGTCGAATTCCTGGGCAATGTCAAAGATGACCTTCACGTGTTCGGCGATGTCGGCGTCGGTGTACTCAATCCAAGGAATGCCACCGGCCACGTCAGCGCCCAACGCCATTGCCGCGCGGGTAAGCTCAGCCGCGCCCGGCTCCCTCGCTATCCCGTCCTGCGCGAATTCCACCACCTGAGTATCAACGATGCCCTCGAATTCCTCCCGGGCCCGGATCAGCGCCTTGACCCCCTCCAGGCGCGCCTTGCTGTCGACATCGGCAAATGCCCGCACGTGGGTGTTGCCGTACACGGCGGCGGACGCGATGGCCCGGCGCACGTTCTCTATGATCCACGATTCGTCGTATTCCTCCTTGACACGGGCCGCCAGTTCGATGGCGGTCATCGCTTTGCCCATGTCCGCGCCGTGATAGTCGCGCAGGGCATCTTCGTCCATCATTTGCAGGGTGTACACCTTGCACAGATGCAGGTGAGTGTTGGTGAAGGATTCGGTCACCAGGTTCCCTCGGGCGTCGATTTCAACTTCACCCTGCCAGGTCCCCGCCGCCGCGCCACCAGCCTGCTGTTCGATAGCCACGACTTTCCCGCCAGAGATGCCAATCTCGAAGAGATCGTCAGGACGACCGCGCAGCCGGGCACGTTTGATCACAATATCGTGTTTTTCTGCCATTTGATCACTCCTCCTTGCCTATTCCACAACTCCGGCTTCCAACATTGCCATGTATACCTTCTCCGGCAAGAAGGGCGGCGCCCCGACCCGAACGCCGATCGCATCGTAGATGGCGTTGGCAATGGCCGCAATCGTGGGCACCATCACGTGTTCACCCACACCACGGGCACCCCACGGGCCGTCGTCCTGAGGAACCTCCACGAGACGAGTGGCTATCTCGCGTGGGGCGTCGGCACTGGTGGCAATTCGATAATCCACAAAGCTGGGATTCTGCGGGACTCCTTCTTCCAGTATCAGGCTCTCAAACAGTGCTGTGCTCATTCCCTGCACAAAGCCGCCTTCCACCTGACCCTGTACCAGCTTGGGGTTGATAGCCCTCCCCAGGTCAAAGGCACTGGCCCCCTTGATGATCTCGATTCTGCCGGTTTCCAGGTCGACCTCCAGTTCTGCGGCCTGAGCACCGGTGGTGTAGTGCACCACCGCTCGCGGCCCCTGGCCGGTCTCCGGATCCAGGCCGGTCACGTACGTGGGCATGAAGTTGCCGCGGCCTATGATTGGACCTCCAATCCAACCGCTGCTGTTGGGTTTGGCCAATCCATAGACGCCAGTGTTCTTGAGTGACTGGGACTGTTCGCTCCGGTACGAGATGACATTGCCATCAATGATGTCCAGGTCGGCGGGGTCCTCATCCCAGGACTCGGCCACTACCTCCAGGAGTTGCTCCTTCGCGTGTTGGGCAGCGGCCACGACGGCATTGCCCATGCTCCAGGTGAGGCGACTGGCCACTGTCTGCCACTCATAGGGACTGTACTGGGTATCGACCGGCTTGGAAACACGTACCCAGTCGTAGGGCACCCCCAACGCTGCCGCAGTCATCTGGGCCATGACGGTGAAGGTGCCTTGCCCGATTTCCTGGCCGCCGATGCCCAGGCTCACCGTGCCGTCCTCGTTCATCTTCACCCAGGCGCTTGATCCGGCATTGGGCGGCATCGCCGGCGCCTTCCACATACAGGCAATACCCTTGCCGCGCCGCTTGTTAGGTGCGCTGGGCGGATCCTTCTTCCCCCACTCGATAGCATCGGTCACCTGGTCAATGCACTGGGACAGGCCAATGGGATGCATCTCCATCCCGGTCAGGATCGTATCGCCTGTTTTGACACAGTTGATACGGCGGAACTCGGCCGGGTCCATGCTTATGTCAACGGCCAACTCATCAATACACTGTTCCAACACCGTATGTATCTCGGGCATGCCAAAGCCGCGCATCGGCCCGGTGACCGGATGGCTGGTGTACACTGCGTAGCTGTCAGCCTTCACGTTGGGCACGTCATAGGGACCGGTGCTGCTGTACCCGGCAGCCCGGGCAACATTCACGCTGTATTCCGTGTAGGCGCCACTGTCCCAGTAGTACTCAATCTCCATGGCCTGCAACTTACCATCCGCATCGCAGCCCATCTTGAAGCGAGCCACCAGCCCCTGGCGCACGAAAGCAGTGTAGAACTCCTCCTCCCGCGTCAGCCGCAGCTTCACCGGGTGGCCTTTGACCTTGGCGGCAATCACCACTGCCAGAGCCTCCATGCTGACGCCCGCCTTGGAGCCAAATCCACCCCCAACATAGGGTGAGATCACGCGCACGTCGCTCTGCGACACACCTATCGTCTCGGCAATCAGGTTGCGCTGCGCAAAGGGAGATTGCGAGCTGGTCCACATCGTGACCTGACCCATCTTCTCCACCCTGGCAACCGAGATGTGAGGCTCGATAGGCACGTGCTGCACCATTGGAATCCGGTACTCGCGTTCGACAATGGAGGCACACTGCTCCCATGCTGCGTCCACGTCGCCTTTGCGGATCTTGAAGTGATTGGAGATGTTGGTACCGGCTTCAGGGAAAATGAAATTGGCAACTTCATAGTCGCCCAGGTCCGGGTGCAGCAAGGGCGCATTCGGCTGGACACCTTCGACCGGATCCAGCACCGGCTCCAACACCTCATACTCCACCTCGATCAGCCGCACCGCCCGCTCCGCGATTTCTTCGCTGATAGCCGCCACGCCGGCTACCGGGTCTCCTACGTAACGCACCCGGTCACGGCAGAAAACGTGACGGTCTCGTAGATATAGACCGATGTAGCCTGGGAAATCCTCGCCCGTCACCACAGCCTTGACACCCGGCAGTGCCCTGGCTTTGCTGGTATCAATGGACTTGATCAGTGCGTGCGGATGGGCGCTGCGCTTGATGCGGGCGTAAAGCAACCCGGGTCCAAACTGAATGTCATCGGCGAAGAGGGCAGCCCCGGTTACCTTTTCGTGAACGTCAATACGGGGCACGCTTTCGCCGATGAGGTTGGGGACTCTCTCGCTCCTGGTCTCTTTCGTCTCCATCGCTTCCTCCGTTCCAAGACGACTAACGCATCACACATTGCGCATTACGATTTACGTATCACGCATTACGATCTACGTATCACGCATTACGTGCTCCGTGTCAACGCTACCTGGATGCCGCGTCTTTCACCCCATCAATGATGGACAGGTACCCGGTGCAGCGACACAGGTTGCCCACCAATGCGTCGCGAATCTCGTAATCACTGGGATTGGGATTACGCTCGAGCAACGCCTTGGCCGACATCAGCACACCCGGCGTGCAGTATCCGCACTGCACGCCCCCCTGCGCGATAATCGCTTCTTGCACCGGGTCCAGTTGGTCGTCGTGGGCCAATCCCTCCACAGTGGTGATCTGAGCGCCGTCACACTCAGCGGCGAGCACCATGCAGCTGTTCACCGGCTCGCCGTTCATTATCACGGTACACGCGCCGCACTCCCCCGCCGCGCAGCCGTTCTTGGTCCCGGTCAGCGCCAGCTTGTCGCGCAGCATCTGCAGCAGTGTCATGTTCGACGAAACGTCCACCAACTCAGTCTCACCGTTCACGGTGATGGTGATTCTGTGAAATGCCATGCTAGCCTCCTGTAGTCAGTATTCAGTGAACAGTAGACAGAAAATGGCCAAGAGTTTTGCCCCACCGTCGTCTACTCTCCACGCTAGCGCCTTCGATCAAGCACCAGCGCGAGTCTTGTGCAACCACCAAGCAAATCGTTGTTTCAGATCAATTCCTGAAAGTCCGCGACCTGCCCCATCACCGCTTCTAACTGTCCACTACCTTCTGTCTACTGTTTACTGCCTTCTGTCCACTGTCTACTGTCTACTGTCTACTGT
>JAUVRU010000187.1 GCA_030597485.1 Anaerolineae bacterium | reverse complement strand
TCAGCACCACGCCAAAATAGCCGTCGCTGACCGGCACGCCGTTGACGGTATCGGTCCCCAACAGGCTGCCGCCGCTGGCCGCACTGTACAGCCGGAAGCGCAAATCACAGGTGCCGTTGACCGGGCCGCCGGCATCGCGCAGGCGGCCCTGGTAAGTAAAGGCCGTGCCCACGGCTGCCTGGGCGCTGATGTCCCCTGCCGGCTCCTCGGCTTGACTGCCGCTGACCGTCAGCAGCGACAAGAGGATCACGGCTAACAAACCATTAAGAATTGATCTGTGTTTCATCATACACCTCACTTTGGTTACAGTTCTATCCATTTTCTTGATCTGACGCCGTCCGGTCAGGGCCGGGGGCAGGTCATCCCAGCCCCTATCTTACGGGCCTGGTGTCGCCTTTTTCAGAATAACCGGCAGGTAATACTTGTGGCCGCCGTTATCGGAAGCCTGTATCAGGCAGAAGGTCATCAGTTTATCGGTGGTGGTGCTGACCATTTGAAACGCAGGGACATGGTCACCGCCCAAAGATTGCCAGGTTACTCCGTCCCATCCATACACCCGAATCGTGTCCAGGTTGTCGCTGCCAATGGCTTCGAGCCGGTAGCGGAGATAGAGGACAGCCGCTGAATTCAGGTCCGTCTGCCCATTGGAAAGAAGCGGTTGGTAACATGAGCCGATTGGAGTCAGGTGGGCCGGTAGTGGACCAGGCAGGCTGGTTTGCTGAATAACTAACGCTGCATCGCTGTTCAGGCTGCCATCCGGCAGAAATAGTTCAAACTGGCCGTCACTAGAATAGAGCATCAGGTTATTGTCCCCCGCTTCAACCGACTCCAGGGTGAAGGGTTGTATTGCTGGCATCGTGGCGGCGGTCGTGTCGGTCGCCTCCAGCCGGATAGAGCCAACCAGCGGCAAAGCCGGGTCCAATGCTACCTGGCCGCTATAGACACCTCCATCTAAGCTCAGGCTGGGTACATGTGGCGATGTTGCACCGTCCTGCCAGACAGCTACCTCAGGCGTCTCGGCCAGGGTCACCGAAGGCTCAATCTCCAGCCGGAAACTGGTCTCGCTCAGGGGAATGACCCGAATCAACAGGTCGAACGGAGCCGGCTCGGCTTCGACATCCATCATCGTCAGGTGGGTGCTGTGGCTGGCGGAACAACGCACCGGGTCAATCTGGTAGGCCAGGGTCTGACCACCAGTCGCCGGGTTTTTGACCATTTTGTAGATAAACACATAATCTCCGGTATAAGCTCCCAGGATAGAAAGCTGGCCAGAAGCATTGGTCTGGCCCTGATAGAGCGGCTGAGAGGCGCCGGCGGCGGGCAGAACATAGGGTTCAGCCTTGTCAAGGTTGCTGCCCAGGTAGGTCGCCTGTACCTGGAAGGGGGCACACACACCCGTATCAAGGTTGGTGGTGTACACCTCAGTCCAGGTTGAGACCGGCATAGCCGCCGGACCGGCCATAATCTGCCCTCGATCATCCGGAGTGGTCAAAGTCCAACGGGCCGGAGTCTGGCTGTCGCTATAGTGACGGACCATCGTTTCCCAGCTAGATTCACCATTATTCTCAGCATCCTGCTGGGTTTGGGTCCGGTGAACGTGAGTGGCGTGAACGGTTGAGCAAAACGCAGTCGTCTGAAATTGGTCCCACATAATGCTAGCCCGTTCGTCAATACCGACACTGGTTGCGTTAGCTGCGCAGTAGGACCAGGTGGTGCCGTCACGCTTGCGATATTCATCATACAAGCCCAGCCCATAATGGCCCAGCTCGTGCAGTATCGTCTTATAGGCGCATTGGTGGGACCAATTGTAATCGCTGGGTGGACAAAATTTAGCCCGACCCACGTAAATGGCCCGGCCCGACCCTTCCACAATAGCCCAGGGGTGCGCCATCTCCCCTTCGTTATTCGAAGTTCGGACCCGCATATCCGCATCGGCCCAATGGCTTCCGGCGTCGTAGATTTCGATGCGTTCTACGAAGAATTGACCGTCACCCGCGTCATACAGGGCAGCTGTCATGTCACGTAGCCCGGCTGCCAGGTCGTCTATCTTGGCGACGGCGGCATCCCACTGCATGGAAACGACCATATGAAGGCCCACCAGGGGACGATCCTTACGCACCGTCACAACTTGGGGAATGGTGCTGTCTGTCACCTCGTAGAGATGAGTCGTGCCATTTGCCTCGACCTGGACGTTGGTCTGGAAAACGTGCCAGGCCCAATCACTACTGCCGCCCAGGTGGTGATGGCCTTTGAGGCTGGGCTTCTCGTAAACCTGCCGGAGGGCGGCGATACTGTCGCCTAACAACCCATCAGGAACATCCACATAGCCACCGCTGTTGGTCTGCCCGGCGTAGACCCCCTCATAATAGATTTTGGCTCCGACCACACTGTTGCCACCTTCATCTTTTACCCAAACCACCAGATCTTTGCCAACAGTGGTGTAGGTATCGGCAATGGCATCATACGGCTCCAGATTACCGGCCTCGTCCCTGGCCTGAACGTGAAAGTAATAGGTATGGCTGCGCTGGCCGGTATAAGAGTCACTGGAAAGGGTCGTGTCAGATAACCAGGTATTGAGTGTGACACCGCCGTCATATTGATCGCCCACCGTCAGGGTGTAGTTGACAATGGGTGAGCCGGCGCCTGAGCTGGCTCCCCAACTAACGCCAAACGTGCGTTGATCCTGTTCGGCAGCCAGCGCCGTCATCCAGGAGTTGGGCGGGGTGGTGTCGATATAGAACGGTCCCAGATGGAGGGCCGAAGTAGCGGCGTTGCCGGCCACGTCGATGGCTCGCAGGTGGAAGTACCAGTTGTTGGCGTCGGCCAGGGCGGAGCTGGTTACGACCACGCTGCTGGAGTCGACCCAGGGTCCGGGCAGGGTGGTGGGACTCTGGCTCCACTCGTAGGAGTAACCGGCGATGCCGCTGCGGTCGTCTACCGCGCCGGACCATTGGGCCGTGACCCGGTTATTGTTGGACCAGGCGGCCACGCTGTGGCTGGGGCTGAACAGGCTGGCCGGGTTGGGCGGCGGGACAGTATCGATGAGCACGGTGTAGTTGGGGCTGGTGCCCACATTGCCGGCCCGGTCGCTGATGCGAAAACGGACCAGATTTTGCGCGCCCGGCCCGCCATCCTGTCCAAAGGCCACCGTGGCGCTGACCGTTTGCGGGCTGGTCTCGCCGCCGCTGCCGGTGCAGGCCGCCGGCAGCCAACTACTCCAGCTAAAGCCGCCGTTGGTGGAGTAGGCGTACTGGGCCGTGCCCACGTCCAGCCCGCTGTCGCCATCCTCCACCCGCACGCTGACCGGTACGGATTGAACCGTTTGCCAGCCGGTAGGGCTGAAAGCGGCCCAGGTGCCGGGTGGGGTGGTATCAATGGGGGCAGGCGGGGCATCAAAGAAGCGGTTGCCGCTCAGGATTTTGCCGGCCAACGGGAAGGCGTAGCGAATCTGGTTACTGTTGACGACCACGCCACCCACTGAGGTTGCGCCGTTGGAGGTGTAGTCAGTGGGGTCGGTTTCGCGGAGCTGGTAATACTCGCAGGTGTGATACGAGGGCAGGCTGAAATTGCCGGTCGCGCCGGTCTGGGTGACAGCAATCTGATCGCCAAAATCATCAGGATTGCCGGCGCAGCCCAACTGAACCGTAACGTCTGCCAGCGGCGTGCTGGTATCACCTACCGCGCCCGCGTACACACCGCCAGATAGCAGGTAGGGCGCAAAGCGTTCGCCGTAGAGGTCCAACCCATTGAGCAGTTGGTTGCGGCCATCCTCCCACACTGCCACGTAAGCCCGGTTGGCGTCGGCGGCCACGGCCGGGTGCCCTTCAAAGGCGCTGCCTCGAGAAACAGCCGCCTCCGAGTCGAGCAGGCTGCCGTTGGCGCTGATGCGGCGGCGGTAAACATCGTGGTCGCTGGCCGACAGCACATATTCCCAGACCACCATATATTCGCTGCCGACTGAATTATAGGCTACGTCCGGATTTTCGCGGTTGTTGCCCCAGGCGATGCCAAAGTTGCCACCGTCGAGCGTACCATCATAGTTAACCCGCTGGCCGTAAATATCACGATAGGCCCCCCAGCCCCAGTGATGATCTTCCCACACCACCAACCACTCGCCTGCAGCGGCGTTGAAAGCCAAGCGAGGCTTGAGCTGGTCGTACTGCCAGGTAGAAATGGCAATTGACCCGCCGCTCAGGCTGCCATAGGCATCAACGCGCTGGCCGTAAATATCGTACTCACCGCTGGTAGGGTGCGCTACCTGCCACACGACCAGATAGTTGCTACCAGCCGATGTTGCTGGAGCCGATTGGTCGGTGCTGCCGGTAGCCACCGGGATAATTGACCCCGGCAACGCGCCGTCACCGCCAACCCGCCGGGCGTAGATGTCCCGGTTGCCGCCGGCGGCCTGATACTCGTACACCACCAGGTATTGTCCGGCCTCCTGGTTAAAGGTGACCACCGGGTTGCTTTCGTCGGTACCGCTATTGACCACCACAAAGGTACCGCCCAGCGGCGCGCCGCTGCCGCTGATACGCCGGGCGTAAATATCGTGGTCGCTGGCAGAAAAGGCATGCTCCCACACCACCAGATATTCATCGTCGGTGGGATTGTAGGCAACAGCCGGGTTGCCCTCAAACTGCACGCCGGTGGCCAGACCAGCCGGGCTGCCGAGCGGTAAGCCATCGCTGCCCAGCCGGCGGAAGTAGATATCGTGATTGGTGGCCGAGGCTTCGTGCGCCCAGGCTACCAGGTAGCCGCTGCTACCGGCGGCAATGGCCGGCGATAGCTGGTTGTTGCTTTGCGTGGTGATTGCCACCTCGCTTTGCCGTATGAGGCTGGCTGGCTGGTCGGCGTGACTGAGCGAGGGCGGTTGCAGTTCGTGCGCGCTCGTGGGGGGAATCAAGGCTGCGAAGGCAATCGCCGCCACCAGCCCAACCAGCAGCCTTTGCGCATACCTAGTGAGTCCGCAAAACTTCGCCAGAGTAGTCATCATATCACCTCTATAAATCAGCTATTTTGACAAGATTTATTGTAGGGGCGTACCCCGACCGTAGGGAGTGTCGCCCCGTGGGGTAGGGGCACGGCTTTGCGCCTACCCCAAAAGGGTCTTTAGGATTTACCGTGGTGCGTTCGTTATGTAGGGGTGCATGACCGTGCGCCCCTACGAGATGTTGTGGTTGATCACTGAATCTATATGGCCGGATAACGCTAACCCTACTTCAGGACAACCGGCAGGTAGATAGGATAACCTTCCGGACTCCCGGCCAAACCACCCGCGCCCCAAAAGCCGCCGGCCAGGGTGTAGTCGCCGCCGCTCATCGCCACGCCTGCATCCGCCTGGCCGCCGGTGCCGAGTAGGGTGTAGCCCCCGCCGCTGCTTGCCCCTCCCCCGCCGTCTACCGTCCACCAGGAGAGGTCG
>JAUVRU010000447.1 GCA_030597485.1 Anaerolineae bacterium | reverse complement strand
TGCTAACCTATGGAGCAAGGCATCCCCACGGGCTAGCGTCCTCTGGAGATGCCGTATCTCGTGGCCACATTTGCATCTGGGGATGCAAACTCCTCGAATGGACAAAGTCCACCATAGGAAAGGTGGACTAACATGACGGTTACCCTGCACAGTGGTCAGAAGTATCAACAGACCATCCGGGCTGGACATCACTCATTCATTGTGGATGAGCCAGTCATCGCTGGCGGTGACGATGCCGGGCCCGATCCCTACGACTACTTGCTCGCGTCACTGGCGGGTTGTACGGCCATCACGCTCTTCATGTACGCGCGCCGCAAAGGCTGGGCACTCGGGGAGGTAGAGATGTCGCTGGGTATCTCGCGCATCCACAGTGACGACTGCGGACACTGCCAGGAAGAGAACACGTTCGTCGACGAGATCGAGCGACACATCACGCTCCGGGGCGACTTGAGCCAGGAGCAGCGCGAGCGCCTGGCCTACATCGCCACCCGCTGTCCGGTTCACAAGACGCTGACCTCGCCCACGCACATACACGATACGGTCACCTGAACCGGCCCCGGGCTCGGGCCACCCAGACTGCACATCAAACGTAACGAGAGGTGTTTATCCCATGCGAGCAGCTTTGTTGGAAGCTGTCGGACGCCTGACGATGATTGAGGCTGAAACGCCAACCATCGAGGAGCCCGACCAACTGTTGATACAGGTGAAAAGGGTAGGCGTATGCGGCTCGGAGGTGCACGCCTTCTGCGGCACGCATCCCTACCGCAGGCCGCCTGCGATCCTTGGTCACGAGACGGCCGGCCAGGTGGTAGCCATCGGCCCGGCGGTCACCCGGTTCAAGGAGGGCGACCGGGTGATGGTGGACCCCCTCTGGCCATGCGGTCAATGCGCTGAATGCCGTGCCGGGTACCCTAACCTCTGCTTCTACAAGAAGATGTTGGGCACTGCCGAGTGGCCCGGCGCTTTCGGCGAGTACATTGTAGCGCCAGAACCAACCATATTCCCCCTGCCCGACAATATGTCGTACCTGCAAGGCAGCCTGATCGAGCCCCTGATGGTGGGTGTCCACGTGGCAAGGATGGCCGACCTCAAGGCGCGTGAGTCGGTGGCCGTTTTGGGCACCGGCTCTATCGGCGGCATGGTGACCGGTGTCTGCCACGCGCTGGGGGCTGGGCCGATCATCACCGCCGACAGTCACCAGCACTGCCTCGACGCCGCCCGGGAGCGATTGGGCGCCACCCACGATTTCCTGCTGCCTGACGTCGACCCCGTGGACGCGATCAGAGAAGTGACCGGTGGCCGGGGTGTGGACCTGGCAGTGGTTGCCGCCGACGATGTTTCGCTGGTGGCGCAAGCCGTTGAAATGACGAAACCGCGGGGACGGGTAGTGCTGGTGGCGCTGTTGACCGAGGCTCCCCTCAAGCTGAGGGCCTGGGATATCATCAGCAAGGAGATAAGCGTCATCGGCAGCATCATCAGCGACCACAGTGATGTGCACCAGGCCATCGAACTTGCCACCTCCGGTCAGGTGGATGTGGAGGCCGTTGTGACCCACGTGCTGCCAATTGAGGAGACTCAGCGGGGCGTGGAGATGGCTCACACCAAGGACGACGGGGCCATCAAGGTCACTTTTTCCTTTGAGCCAGCTTGACCAATAGTCTCCAGGAGACCACTTCTGCCGGCTCTGAGCAACCTACGCCGGCACTGCCCTATCATTCAATTCGGACATCGCTCATCACGCTTCCGTTCTGACGTTCGCGCACCCCAAACGAAATTGCAGTCGGCGAGTGGCTATCCCTGACCGGGCATAGAGTGAAGCGTGTCGTTAAGCGATTGCACCAAAAAGGCCACATCCTCTGCCTGAGTGCGAAAACTGGTGATACAGGCGCGCAACGTGGGGATACGCCGCTTGAGGCGGGTTTCGGAAATCCAGACCGCTTGCCGGGCGTTAAGCTGTTCCAGCACGCGGGGTAGGTCATCCGGGGCCAGATGGGGATGGGTGAAACAGACCACCGGCAACGGCGTGTCGTTCAAGATACTCCAGCCGGTTGCCGCCAACTGGCGTCGCAGCAGTTCACCCATGTCTGCCTGGTGTTCAATCTGCGCTGCCAGCTGGTCAGTGCCTGACTCGGCCAATGTCATGAACAGCTTCAAGCCGATGAAGCGACGTGACCACTGAATGGTGGTTGTGTAGGGATCGCCGGTGTCGCCGGTTGCGCCCGGCATGTAACCTGCGCTGACGCGAAATGTCCTGGCGACAGCATCTCGGTGGCGGCAGAAGAACATGCCAGCACCCATAGACACGGAGAACCATTTGTGCGCGTCACAGGTGATCGAGTCGGCCGATTCGATCCCCTGCAGATGCCCCCGCAGGCGGGGCGACAGCGCCGCCGCGCCTCCCCAAGCCGCGTCCACGTGAAACCACAACCTATGGGTCTGACAAAATGCCGCCAATTCAGGTAACGGATCAATCACGCCAGCGCCGGTAGTGCCCGCAGTACCCACAACCATGAATGGAATCTGCCCGGCTGCTTTGTCCTCCTCCAGATGGGATGACAGCGTGCTGACGTCCATTTTCAGCCGGTCGTCGGTGGGAATGACACGCAGCGCGTTTCTGCCAAGCCCGGTGATGTGAGCGATCTTCGCGAACGAATCGTGCGCTTCCTCCGACACATAGATCAGCGGCCGGGCGCTCAATGTTTGCATCAGGCCATCATCCCCGCAGTCGGGAAAACGGTGGGTAAGGGCAGCCAGGACAGCCGACAGGTTGGCTTCGGAGCCACCAGTGGTGAAGTGGGCACAGCTGCTGGCGGGGTCCAG
This sequence comes from Anaerolineae bacterium, assembly GCA_030597485.1. GTDB lineage: Bacteria > Chloroflexota > Anaerolineae > 4572-78 > NAK82 > JAUVRU01. Next base: position 363 of record JAUVRU010000447.1, on the reverse strand, counting down.
CCCCAAGTCCCCCATCAGATGTCTGAGGGTGAACTGCTCGATTTCGTTGGCAGCGGGCGCGTGGGACCAGACCCCCAGCTGGGGGTTGTACAGCGCAGCGAGCGCATCAGCAATGATGGAGGCGAGATTAGCAGTGGGATTGAACAGCCCGAAATAGCGAGGATGGGTGGTGTGGACGTTCCATTGCCGCATCATGCGGGCAACGTCATCCACGACCTGGTCAAGGGGGACCGGAATGCCAAAATCGTAGCGCTGCGCCAAATGGGTGCGAATCTCGTCGGGGGTAACCGGCTGCGTCACCGGCTGCTGAGGCAGATCAGTGTAGAAATCAACAACCTCAGTACTCAGCTTGTCTAACATGGA
>JAUVRU010000264.1 GCA_030597485.1 Anaerolineae bacterium | reverse complement strand
GGTTGACGTTTGCCTTTCACCTGCGGCAGAACATGAAATGGAGCGACGGCACGCCGATCACCGCCCACGACTTCAAGTGGACCTACGATCAGGTGATTGATCCTGACAACGGATTTCCCTATCTGTCCCAGCTGGCGTTCATCACCTCGTACGAGGCGCTGGACGACTACACGCTGGAGATACAGATTGGTGAGGTCTATGCTCCGGCCTTGGGCCAGATGTCCGGCCTGATCACTCCCCTGCCCCGGCACGTGTGGGAGGATCTGGACTGGAGTGATCCCGAGGTGAACCCCGAGATCAACAGCCCCAGCGTGGTCTCAGGTCCCTACCAGCTGGTAGAGTGGAAACGAGATCAATACGTCCTTTATGAGGCCAATGAGGACTACTGGTATCACGGTGCGCCCAACATGGCGGGTTACATCAGTGAGATCGTGCCTGATCAAGACATTGCCTACCAGAAGATGAAGACGGGCGAGACCGATACTGGCCCCATCACGCCAGATAATCTGGAAGAGGCCCGCCAGCTGGAGGATATCACGGTCTACGAGTGGTGGCCGGCCGCAGCCGTGTGGACCTACCTGGGCCTCAACATGCGGGAAGGTTATCCTACCCACGATATCCACGTGCGCCACGGTCTCAGCTATGCCCTTCGCAAAGGGGAATGCAAAGAAGGAGAGGAAGACTGCGAGGGTGGGCTGATCGACGTGATGGAAGGACAGGCCAAACGGTTATGCTCCATTTATCCTGAAACCTCCTGGGCCTACAACCCCGACGTTCCCTGCTACGAATACGATCCGGACCAGGCCGTCGAGGAGTTTGCCCAGGCCGGCTATTCCCTTCAGGACGGTCTCATGGTTGACGAGGACGGCGAGCAGTTGAAGCTGAAACTGATCTATGGTCCCAACACCAGCCAGACGCGTGAGTTGATCGCGGTCACCGTTCAGGATTACCTGTCCGACATCGGGATTGACGTGGAGATAGACGCCATGGAGTGGGCCACGTTTCTTGAGGCTACCGACGCTGAAGAACCTGACTGGGACATATACATCGGTGCCTGGCGAGCCACGATTGAGCCGCATATCATGTTCACCATCTGGGCGGAGGAGAATATCCCCCAGCTGAACTCGGTGGCCTACGTGAACCGAGAAATGGAAGCCCTGTTCGAGGAAGCCGGGGCCACCTACGACACCGAATTCCGCAAGGAGAGGCATCAGGAGATCCAGCGGATGATCGCTGAGGACGCACCATACATCTTCCTGTTCTATCAGAAACAATGGAGCGGGCAGAACAATCGCATCAAGGGCATTGAACCTACCGCGCTGGGCATCGGGTGGAATCTTGAGGACTGGTACATTGAGGAGACTGCCGTAGAGTGAGACAGGCGCTGACGCGTTATATCATAAGACGCAGCATCCAGTCGGTCTTTCTTCTGTGGCTGGCGACACTGATCGCCTTCACCGTGTATCAGATGGCACCCGGTGGGCCGCTTCAATTCCTGAACGACGATCCTCAGAGGACCGGTGAAGACAGCGGCCGGCTGGCGCGGCTGTATGGGCTTGACCGTCCCATTCTGGTACAGTACCTGGCCTGGCTGGCAGGGGAGGACTGGTTCGCCGCCCTGCCCGGTGGCCAGGAATGGCAGAGCGGCCAGTGTGTCAGTAACCCCGACAAATGCAGTCGTGGCATAATACGCCTGGATTTTGGTCGATCCTTTTACTTCCGAGGGCGGTCGGTCATCAGTCTGATTGTCGAGCGCATCCCGGCCGCATTTCTCCTCTCTGGCACCGGCTTTCTGATCAGCATCATTGTGGGCATTCCGTTGGGTATGTACGCCGCCCTCAATTGGGGCAAGTTGCCTGACCACATCATTCGGGTGACCACGGTCCTGGTCAACACAGTGCCGGATTGGTGGCTCGGGTTGCTGCTCCTGATTGTGCTAGGGGGCTACCTGGGCATCGTGCCCCTGGGCGGCATGCAGACCATCGGTGACGGTTCCTTGCTCGACCGGTTGCACCACCTGATCTTGCCAGCGCTTGTCACCGCCACCGGGGGCTGGATCGGCATCTCTCGCATCATGCGCTTCGAGATACTGGACGTGTTGAACCAGGACTATGTCAGAACGGCGCGTTCAAAAGGCCTGGCAGATCGGACGGTGCTGTATCGCCACGTGTTGCGCAACGCCATCATGCCCTTCGTCACCGGTCTCAGCGGGCTGTTTCTCCTCATTCTGTCGGGATCGATTCTGTTTGAGCTGGTTTTCTCCTGGCCGGGCATGGGGCGGCTGGCGGTGACGGCCATCAACAGCCGGGACTACCCGGTGATGATGGCTCTTTTTGTGATCAGCTCTTTCCTGGGCATCCTGGGCATCCTGATAGTTGACATTCTCTATGGGTTTGTGGATCCCAGAGTGAGGTATGACATAAGCAGGTGACGAGGATAGTGCAGTGGCGTTCCTGCCGGGAGATTCCATCGGTGAGAAAGCCGAGAGCGCGGAGGTTCCCTCCTGTTCTTGCTGCGGTCTTAGCGGTGTCAGTGGAGGGTGATCAGCGGTCGCCTCGACCCTGGTGAGATGGCTATGGCTCAAGACACATCTGCTCTGCGTCCAAAGGAAACCCAAACGTCTCGTCAAGTCAAAGAGCAGACCTATTGGGGCGCGGTTGGGGCCAAGCTGCTCCGTGACAGGCTCGCGGTAGCAGCGGTGTTCTTGCTCACCTTCGTGGTCACTATCTCTCTGGCTGCGCCCTGGATCGGCGACAACGTGCTGGGCTTTGACCCCACTGACACCAACCTGCGCAACCGGAACGAACCGCCTACGTGGGCTGCCGAAGCGTGGCCCAAGTTCCTTCAATTCACGGCGGCCTGCCAGCGAGAGGGTCTGACCAGCTGTTCCTGGGCAGTGTGGCGAGAGATCCTGCACGACTGCCGGGTGGGCATTTCATTGTGCTTGCAGGCCGGGCCCGGCGGCTGCCACTGGATGGGCACCGATCAGGCGGGGAGGGACGTGCTGACGCGAGGCATCTACGCCGGACGCATCTCTCTGCGCATCGGCGCCTACGTGGCCTTGATATCCATGACGCTGGGCGTGGTGTTGGGGCTCATCAGCGGTTACTACGCGGCCACGCGGGTGGATGATGTCATCAACGCCATCATCCTGACGTTGGACAGCATCCCCTTGCTTTTCCTGTTGATCATCCTGTCGCGCATCTTCCGACCAGGGCCGGAGGGGCTGGCTCTCCTGATCGGCATCTTCAGCTGGATGGGGTTATCGCGCCTGATTCGGGGCCAGGTTTTTTCGGTCCGGGAGCGGGAGTACGTCATTGCCAGCCGGGGTGTGGGCGCTTCCATTTGGCGCATCATGTTCCGCCATATGTTCCCCAACGTATCGTCCATCATCATCGTGACCAGCGTCTTCCGGGTGGCGGGCGCCATCATCGCTGAAGCCGGTTTGAGCTATTTGGGGGTGGGCATCGGGCCCCCGCTGCCCAGCTGGGGTAACATGATGCAAGGCTCGCTGGGCAACTTCACCGATGCGCCCTGGCTGGTGCTGGCACCTGGTCTGTTCATCTTTATGACCACGCTCTCCATTTTCCTGATTGGCGACGGCCTGCGGGATGCGCTGGACCCGTGGGTGAAGTGATAAACCGCTACGGGCCGCTGTCGGGCCTCTCCAGCTTGACCAGGTGGGTAACAAACTCAGCCACGCTCAGTCCGAGGATAACCAGCGCCAAGGCCCAGAGAAGCAGGCGTCCGTGCGCAGGAATGTCCAGCTCAGGTCCCACCAACCAGGCGGCCAGGACACCCGCGCCGCAAACGTTGATGGCAATGGCCCCACCCAGGCCAAGCCCGGTCATCCGTGTGGAATCTCGGAAGCGCTCCAGGAGCAGGGCCACGCCGATTCCCGCCAGCACACCTCCCAGGATGCTGGGATAGAAGGGGCTATCGGTGGCCGGGATGCCGAGCCACGTGGGGAGTTGAGCGGGGAAGAGAATCAGCAGCAAGCCCAATGTCAGGTTGATGGCTGCGTCCACGGTTAGGAGAACCTGTTCTTTCATCGTGTCACCTCGGTGCCCCTCGCGGAGTCACCACCATTGTATCACGAGTGACCGCCGTCCTCAATCGTGCTTTCACATTGACAGACAGTTCAAGGCAGGGGAGCCAGGTGATCTGTTCAGGCAAACTCACACGCCATTCGTAGGTGAAGCACCATTCGCCTGAGACCTTCGGCTGCGCCCTGTCCCGGTCTGACCTGGATGTGAGATTTTGCGTTGTTGCCAAGCAGATGGTATTATGTAAGGTATGCTGATAACGAGAGTCGCAACTGTCCCCAAACTGAGGCAAGGGAGCTGGTAAACGCCGCCGGTGGGCGGTTGCTGACACGATATCTGTATTGGGTCGACAGGGGATCGTAGGACGGTATGCATGTGATCCTGGTACACGTCAGGCCATAGC
>JAUVRU010000070.1 GCA_030597485.1 Anaerolineae bacterium | reverse complement strand
GCTGCGCGCTGCGCTGGTACTGTTGGCGGCCAGGCTGAATGACTACCATCGGTCGGGGGCAGTGGCCGTTGCATGTGCAGTGGAACTCATACACGCCGCTTCCCTTGTCCACGATGATCTGATCGACCAATCTCCTCGGCGGCGCGGGTTGGCGACGGTTCACAGCAAGTGGTTCCGTGATGCTGCTCTATTGGGCGGCGATTATCTGTTTGCGCTGGCAGCCACGGCTATGGCCCAGAGTGGCGACATTCGAGTGTTGGAGTGTCTGGGGCGAGCGTCGGTCAGGATCTGCGAAGGGGAGATCAGCTTGGTGAGAGACGTGTCTCCCGTTGACGAGGCCTTGGATGCCTATTTCTTCAAGATTGCGGGGAAAACAGCGGTGCTCTTCGAAGAGGGGTTGAAAGCGGCCGGAGCGGTCAGTCAGGCATCGCAGGGGGAGATAGAGGCGTTGGGGCGCTATGGTCATAATCTGGGCATGGCCTTCCAGATTACCGACGACGTGTTGGACTATGTGGGCGATCCCGCTTTGCTGGGCAAGCCGGTAGGAGGTGACCTGCGGCGCAGACAGATCACGTTGCCTCTGATCTACGCTGCTGATGACGGTATGCCGTCTGCCTTGCGGACTGCCGTCGATCGCATTGACGACGGCGCCAAGTCAAGTGACGTGGAGGCGCTATTGGCGTGGGTTCAGTCCTCGGTGGGCATTGGACAAGCGAGGCAGGAATCGTCCCGTTTCTGTGAGCAGGCTTGTCAGGCGTTGCGGGTGCTCCCGCCGTCCGATATCCGCAGTGCCCTTGAAGAGGTCGCCTGGTCCGTGGTGGTCCGCAACAGATAGGCCGTCCACAGGTGTTGCTGCGCGCACATGGGCCACACATCAGCTGTGAGCCACTTGTTGGTCGAACACGCCCGCCAGATTCACATTCCGGCGGGCGTGCCTGTATGTGTGCCGAGTCCGCTGGGCATCGGAGACTGAGAGAAATCCCCTTGTCGGCCGCGGTGACTTCAGGATGCGTTATCCACGTTGTTCAATGGGCTCCCATTTCAGGTCCGTAGCGCCCGCGTACTCGGAACGAGGGCGGATAAGCCGGTTGTCCGCATACTGTTCTATCAGATGACCGGTCCAGCCAACGATGCGCGACATGGTAAACACGGTGGTGAACAGGTCGGGCTCAATGCCAAGAGCGTTGAGCAGGGGAGCAGCGTAGTAATCAACATTGATGTATATGCCTCGGTCAGTCAGGTACGGGTCCTGCTTGGCCACCTCTTCCAGCCTCTCGGCGATTTTGATCCACTTGGATTCGGTGACGTCTCCCAGCTCGGTGGCAGCCTGGCGCAGATGACGGGCGCGAGGGTCCTCTGTGTTGTAGACTCGATGTCCCATGCCGAATATCCGGCGGCCTTCAGCGCGGGCCTGTGTGTACCACGCTTCGGCATTCTCTACGTCTCCGATATCAGACAGCTGCTCCATAGTCGTCTCAGTAGCACCACCGTGGGCAGGGCCTTTGAGGGTGCCGATAGCACTGGTGACGGCGGAGAAGATGTCAGACTGGGTGGCGGCGGTCACCCGGGCGGAAAAGGTGGAAGAGTTGAAGCCGTGATCGGCCAGCAGGACCAGGTAGAGATTCAGGGCGCGAGTCTCAGCCTCACTGGGCACCCGCCCGTGCAACATATAGAGAAAATTGGATGCGTGATTGAGATCGTCTCTGGGGCCCAGGGTCTCCAATCCCTTGCGGTGCCGATCGTGGGCAGCGATAATGGTGGGTATCTTGGCTGTCAGGTCAGCGGAGCGGCGCAAGTTGCTGGCTTGGGAGATGTCGTTGGATCCAGGGTCACCGAGCGCCAGCGCCGACACCGCGGTACGCAGAACAGACATGGGATGGGACTGGACAGTGGGGGTAGCGCGTATCAGATCCATCACGTGGAAGGGAATGCCGCGCCGGGTTTCCAAGTTGTCTTCAAAACTGGCCAGTTGCCGCTGATTCGGCAGACAGCAATACCAGAACAGGTACGCGACCTCTTCGAAGCTGGCGTGTTCGGCAACGTCGTGTATATCGTAACCGGCATAGATCAACTGCCCCACGTCTCCGACCACTTTGCTCATTCGGGTTTGGGCAACCACCACGCCTTCTAGCCCAGATTTCATGTCTGCCATCTTGTCACCGGCCTCCTTATCTCTGTTCAGTGGGTGCTCCCCGTTTACTCGACAGTGTCTCGATTCTGGGCGTCTATGACGGCCATGGCAGTGATGCTGATGATGTCACGTACCTCGTCGGCCCGTTGGAGGACGTGAACTGGTTTCCCCATGCCCAACAGTATTGGCCCAATGGCCTCAGCGCCTCCCAGTCGCTGTAGCAGCTTGTAGGCAACGTTGGCGGCTTCCAGATTGGGGAAGATGAGCACATTGGCGTTGCGCACCTGGCTGAACGGATACAGCTCGTCAATGATCTCGGGGACAACAGCGGTATCGGCCATCATCTCGCCCTCTATCGTCAGGTCGGGGCGGCACTCGCGCACGATCTCGACGGCACGCCGCACCTTTTCTGCGAACGGATGCCTGGTACTGCCGAAGTTCGAGAAACTCAACATAGCGATGCGCGGCTCAATGTCAAGGCGACGCGCCTAGTCTGCGACCAGACACGCTAGCTCGGCCAGGTCTTCAGCGCTGGGATCAATGTTGACGGTAGCGTCAGAGAAAATGTAGACCTTGTCACGCACAATCATGATGTACATGCCAGCCACTCGGCGCACGCCTTGGGCAGTACCGACGACTTGCAGGGCCGGTCTGATGGTCTGTGGGTAATCGTGGCCCAGGCCTGATACGTATGCGTCAGCGTGGCCCATCTGTACCCTCATCGGCCCGAAGTAGCTGCGCCTGCGCATCAGGGCTCGGGCCCTTGAGAGGGTGATGCCCTTGCGTCGGCGTATCTCGTACAGGGTCAGGCTATAGGATTCATACTGTTGGCTGGATTGTGGGTCAATGACAGTGGGTTTGAAGCTCAGCCCGAGCTCCTCGATCTGCTGGCGCACAACCGCCGGCCGTCCGAGCAGGATCGTCTTGCCGATTCCTTCTTCCTCGACGGCAGCGGCAGCCCGGATGATCTTGGGTTGCTCTCCCTCGCCGAAAACGACTCGCTGGGGATCGCTGCGCGCCTTGTCGATGATGCTGCGCATCAGCTCCCAGCCCTTGCCCAGCCGCGCCTCCAGCTGCACGCGGTAGACTTCCAGGTCAACGGGGCGCCGAGCGACACCGGTCTTCATAGCAGCTTCAGCTACGGCGGGGGCTTCCCACAACAGCACACGGGGGTCAAGGGGTTTGGGAAGGATATAATCCGGTCCGAATTTGAGACACTCAAGGTTGTAGGCGCTCAGCACTGAATCGGGCACGTCTTCGTGGGCCAACGCAGCCAGCGCGTGGCAGGCGGCCAGCTTCATCTCATCGTTGATTTGGGATGCACGCACGTCAAGCGCTCCCCTGAAGATGAAGGGGAATCCGAGCACGTTGTTGACCTGGTTAGGGTAATCGCTGCGGCCGGTGGCGACAATCGCATCCGGACGGGCCTCTTTGGCCAGTTCGTATTTGATCTCTGGATTGGGGTTGGCCATGGCGAAGATGATTGGTCGCTCGGCCATAGATCGCACCATATCCTGGCTCACCACGTCGGCTACCGAGAGTCCGACGAAGACGTCTGCCCCTTCCATAGCTTCTTCGAGAGTGCGGGCAGCAGTGTCCTGGGCAAACTGGGCCTTGTATTCGTTCATGCGCTCCGTGCGGCCGGTGTGTATCACGCCGCGTGAGTCGAGCATGGTGATGTTCTCGCGCGGGACGCCGGCCAGCGTGAACATCTTTGAACAGGCGATGGCGGCAGCACCGGCGCCATTCACGATGAGGCGTACTTCCTCGATCTGTTTGCCCACGATGTTCACGGCGTTGAGCAGGCCGGCCGTGGCGATGATGGCTGTTCCGTGCTGGTCGTCGTGAAAGACCGGTATGTCGAGAATCTCCTTGAGCCGATTTTCGATGTAGAAGCATTCCGGAGCCTTGATGTCTTCCAGATTGATGCCGCCGAAGGTTGGGGCGATGGCACGGACCACGTTGACGAATTCGTCCGGGTTGGCCGAGTCCACTTCGATGTCAAACACGTCGATATCGGCAAATCTCTTGAAGAGAACACCTTTGCCTTCCATCACTGGTTTGGAAGCCAGCGGGCCACGGTTCCCCAATCCCAGGATAGCGGTGCCATCAGAGATGACGGCTACCAGGTTGCCCTTAATGGTATATGCGTAGGCGTCGTCGGGGTTTCGGTCGATTTCGAGCACAGGCACGGCCACGCCCGGCGTGTAGGCCAGGGATAGGTCGCGCTGACTGTTGGCAGGCTTGGTGGGGACGACTTCGATCTTGCCCGGTCGTCCCTGTGAGTGATAGGCTAAGGCGGATTCCTTTGAAATGGTCATGGTCGCTCAGTCCTTTCGCATTCTAGACAATGGCACCACCTGGCTTTGCCCGCGGCTGTTGTACCCTGTGGACCTTTGCCATTTCATCTTCAGCCAGTATGCCTGACGGGCACGGCTTCCTTTGGGCCGCCATTGGGTTCGGCGGCAGGTCACTCAAAAGGGCGAGGGTTGAGCTGGCTTTGTCCCCCGGCAGGAAAGCAGGCTGTGCCTGAGAAAGAGCCTACGAGCAGTCACGCTGCTCTCATTTCGCGGGCAGAAGCGTAGGCCGAACACTGCCGCGATGGATGGACCAGACCTATTCATTTCCTCGGCAAGAGTGACGGAGCCACACTGTAGCGGCTGCCAACGTGAGGAGGGCTGAGGTGACCCATAGCCTCCCCGGTGCAACTACAGAGAACGGCCGACAGAGTGTGTTCAGACAGAAATGAATTCTAGGTCAAGATGCTGGCAAATGCAAGCTGCCGATGGGTGAGCTCGACCATCTTGGCGGTTTTTTCCACCGGACGGGTAGCTCGCCGTCGAGTAGCACCATTCCTCCCTGCCAGGTGAATTGGTAACCCACCGTTCCCTACTATTCGCTGGACAGGAAATCCAGGAGCGACGGCATCACACCTCTCCGTGCTGTTGGCTGGATAACAGATCCAGCGGCACGGGGTCACCAGAGCAGCGCCGGGCTACTGCATCAGGAGAGGTCCTTCCATAGAACGGCTACCCGGTGATCGACCAGGCGGAAGCCGTGGCGCTCGTAGAGCATCCGCGAGCGCAGGTTGCCCTCCTGGGTATTGAGGGTAATCCAGGCGACTCCGGCGTTTACCATTGCGACCAGCGTTTCGGTCAGGAGGCGAGTACCTACGCCTCTACCTTCCCAATCAGGGCGCACGGCCAGCCGGGACAGATGGCCGTGGTCTCCAGATTTGTCACTCCATTGGTAGCCGACGATCTGGCCGTTCCATTCGGCAACGGAGAAATCGAATGCGCGGTTCAGGACGTTCTCGAATTCGGTGGCCCGTTTGTGCCAGACAGGCCCGAAGATCCTTCTATCCAGTGCCACCACATCGACGAGATCGTGGTGGTCAGCAGCACGGACGGTCACTGCGCGGTTGCCGGTGACGGTCACAGGATGGCGGTCCCATCCATAGGTGACCACTGTCTCCCGTTCAGAAAAACCGCGCCGGCCGAGGTAGTGTGTCAGCCAAGGCGCGTACCCCACGTGAACCAGTGCGGCTGCGCCGTTTTGCTGGACAGTATGCTCGACCAGCGGCAACAGGGCGTCGATGTAGGAGGCGACTCCCCTGCCATTGCTCATGACTGCGGCAGTGATGGCGGCCACGGAGAACGGCCGCATTTCGGCCATCATGAACCCGTGAATAGCATCAGGTTCCCCCGTTACCCAGCACATCGAAGAACGTACATACTCACTCAGGAGTCCAGGCCGCACGCTGACGTACACCCGTGACGCCTGCTCGATCATCTGCTGGCCCGCTCTTATTTCGCTGCTCGTGGCCACTCGAGCGGCGAAAACCTGGTCCACGCTACACTGAGACATCGTCCTCACCCATCTGTACATTCTAGGTCAGCCGGAGCGCTATGTCAAACTCTGGATGGAGGGAGCCGTGGATTTTGCTTCTCCGGCGGGAGTCTCGGAAGTGGCTTGACAAATCAGGTGCAGCATATTATCTTGGAGGCATCATGACGATTACCGATGCCCTTCTCAAGCAGGTCTACGCACACGGGACGGCAACGTATCCCAGCGAATGTTTCGGCTTCCTTGTCGGGAGTTATGAGCAAGGTGGGATTGTGCGAAAGGTGGTTCGGGGCAGCAATCTCAGGACGGACCGTCCAGACCGTTTTGAGATGGACCCGGCTGAGTTCGTGCAGGTAGAGCGGGACGCTGACGAAGCCGGGCTGGAGGTGATCGGCTTCTACCACTCCCATCCGGACTGGCCAGCCATCCCCTCCCAGACCGATGTTGTCTATGCCTGGCAAGGGGCATACTACTTGATCGTCTCGGTTCACGATGCACGTCCCCTGAACGTCACAGCGTGGATGGTGGGCAGGGACGGCCCCCGGCGGTTCTTGCAGGAGCCGCTGGAGATCATAGGTTGACCGCCAGTTGACCATGGTGTACAATCGCCTGACATTGCATCGCGTTCCCGTCGCTGGTTGTCGATGCTCGAAAGCGAATGATCTATGACCGACATGCCACGAGACCACACGCGCTATTCACGCCAGGTTCTCTTTCCGGGAATCGGCGAGGAGGGCCAGGGGCGACTGTCCAATTCCCGGGTCGTGCTGGTTGGTTGCGGGGCGAATGGCACCACCATAGCTGACAGACTGGTACGTGCCGGTGTGGGACATTTGACCGTGGTTGATCGCGACTTCATCGAGCTGAACAACTTGCAGCGGCAGGTGCTATTTGACGAGGACGATTTGACCGCCAATTTGCCCAAGGCCGTTGCTGCCGAGCGCAAGTTGCGGCGCATCAACAGCCAGGTAACGGTCACCGGTCTCGTGGCCGATGTGAACCCTGAGAATGCCGAGAAGCTGCTGGTGGGCGCCGACCTGGTTATGGATGGCACCGATAACTTCGAGGCCCGATACCTGATTAACGACGTGTGCGTCAAACACGCTATCCCCTGGGTGTACTGCGGGGTAGTGGCTGGCTACGGGATGACCATGACCATTGTGCCCCAACAGACGCCATGCCTGCGTTGCATCTTTCCTGATGCGCCGCTGCCCGGCACCGTGGCTACCTGTGACACGGCGGGCATCGCCAATCCCATCGTGGTGGTGGTGGCAGGCATGGCCACAGCCGAAGGAATCAAGCTGCTGGTGGGCAAGGGGACGCGCAACCAGGGTATCATCTACGTAGACCTGTGGAACAACACCTTTGAGGCCTTTGACAGCGGTCTGCCCCGGGATAACTGTCCTGTGTGTGGAGAGGGTCGCTATGAGTTCCTGGAAGGGGTTGAGGGGACGCGAGCGGTGGCGCTGTGCGGGCGGGATGCGGTGCAGGTTCGAGTGCCGGGTGGGAAACAATTGTCGCTGGATGGCTTGGCTGAGCGCTTGCGGGGTGTTAGCCAGGTTCTAGCCGCGAATGATTATCTGGTGCGATTCAAGGTGAACGATCATGAAATCACGCTCTTTGCGGATGGACGGGCCATCATCAAGGGCACCAGCGATGAAGCGATAGCGCGTTCGTTGTACTCGAAATACGTTGGTTTATGATGTG
>JAUVRU010000047.1 GCA_030597485.1 Anaerolineae bacterium | reverse complement strand
TTTTAGTATTCCCCCATTCACATCCAGGGTGGCGCCGGTGATGTTGGTGGCCATGGCCGAAGCCTGGCACCGAGCGGCGTAGGCAACTTCTCTCGGGTCGCCCAGGCGGCCCAGGGGGATGAGGCTTTCCACGTGCTGCCGAGCCTCGGGGGTCAGCAGGTTGGGGTCGGCGTCGATTTGGCCGGGGGCAATGGCGTTAACGGTGATGCCAAATGGGGCCAGATCACGGGCCAAGGTCTTGGTCATTGAGACCATGCCCCCTTTGGAAGCAGCGTAATGCACACCAGCGGACACTCCCCCGGTGTGGGCACTGATGGAAGCGATGTTGATGATGCGGCCGTGCTGCTGCTGCTGCATCAGCGGCGCGGCCGCCCGGCGGCACAGATAGGCCCCCGTCAGGTTGACGCCGATGATGCGCTCCCAATCGGCCGGGTCAATCTGGGCCAAAGGCCCAAAGCTGAGCAGACCAGCGTTGTTGACCAGAATGTCCAGCCGGCCCCAGGTATCGGTGACCTGGGCTATCACCCGGTCCACCTGGGCTTCATCAGCGACATCGGCCGGGAGGGCGAGCACGATCTCTTCCCCGGTTTTGGTCTGGCGTCGGGCCGGATGTGTCTGTCGCAGGTCGGCGGCGACTTCGTCCAGGAGTTCAGCCGTCCGGGCCACCAGGGCCAATCTGGCGCCAGCCTGGGCCAAGACCTGGGCAATGGCACGACCGATGCCCCGGCTGCCTCCGGTGATCAAAGCCACCTGGCCTGACAGGTCAAGCAGGCTGGTCATTGATTTGCTGGACATGAACTGACTCCTTTAGTCAGTCGTATCTGGCGGCGAACGGCGCGCATATCCATCTCAAACTCGACGCCGACGATGGGCGGACGGCTGTAGAACCAATGGATGCCGTGCACGGCCGCCGGTCCCATCTCATCCAGGATGGTCGCTGCCAGGAAGGGCTGGAGTGGGTGAACGGTGTAGATGTCCACGGCGGTGACGTCAGACCAGGTTGTCCCCAAGCCGGTCAAGCGTGTCTGCATCACCTGCATCACGTGGGCCGCCTTCGCCTGAAGCGCCTCGGCGGACGTCTCACCGGCGCGCACGATAGCGTCGGGCGACAACGCTGCGCCCCGCAGTTCACCGGCACCGGCGATGACAAAGGTTGGGAAGTCAGTGGGCGTATCGCAAGTTGTCGTGTAGGAGAAGGCGTACAACGAAGGCTCGGCCGGGGGGCCCACCTCCGGGGCCACGTTGGTGCGGGCAACCGGATTGATCCCATCGACTGGGAGGTCCCAGTCGGCCAGGACGTGTTGGTAACCCTGGTTGAACCCGGCAAAGCCCTCGAAAGTGAACGGCTTGGGCGAGCGCAGTTCGATGCCGCAGAGAGCATGGCGAGAACGATCCTGCGCCCTCAGGTGTTGGTCAATCAGGGCGAAGCCTTGCCGGTAGGGCAGTGGCGTCTGCAAGGTGACGTGCACGATCTCGTACCCCGGCACGGCGATCGCACCGGAAGAGTAGGGGGCAATGCCGCTCAAGAATTGGAAATGGCCTTTGGGGTTATCTATCAGTTGCATGGATGCCTCATCTCTCAGGACACTGCCTGCCGGAAGGCCCTGACCCGGTTGGCATCGGTCACCAGGCGGGTGAATTCGGGTGGTCGCAACTCGCCGCCCATGAAGACCCGTGGATTGCGATGGCGCATCGGGCTGTCAACGCTCACGGTGCCCAACAGGTGAAACTCCTTGACCCCGGTCTGGGCTACGACCTTCTGGATACTCCGCGCAGTGCCGCCGCCGGGCATGATGATAATCCGATCAGCTGCTGTCTGGACCAAATCGGTGATCAGGTCTAATCCCTCCAGCGCCGAGCTCTCCTGCCCGGTGGTTAGGACCCGGTCTATTCCCAGGTTGACCAGGGCTTCCAGGGCCTCAAAGGGATCACGGGACACGTCGAAGGCCCGGTGAAAGGTGACGCTGAGGGGACGGGCCAATTCGACCAGCGTCCGGGTGCGCTCCACATCAACCGAGCCGTCTTGGTTGAGGATGCCGATGACCACCCCGTTAGCCCCCAGCTGTTTTGCCTGTTCGATGTCGTACTCCATCACCTGGAACTCGACATCAGAGTAGAGGAAGTCCCCGCCCCGGGGCCTGATGATGACGTTCATGTCGATGTCTATGTTCTTGCGGGCCAGGGCGATTGTTCCCGCGCTGGGGGTGGTTCCACCTTCCAGCAAGTTGTCGCAAAGCTCCACCCGGTCGGCCCCGCCCTTCTGAGAGGCGATGGCCGACTCGACGGAGTCGATGCATATTTCAAGCACCAGTGGTTTGCTCATTGGTCTCCTCCTGTAGATCAGTGTGGATAGGCTGGTCCCAGCGCTCGCCGGACGCTGTTCGATAGACTCCCGCCGAAGTCGTTGAGAGCGCGGAGGGAATCTCAGGAACCTCATGAAATCCCCGCGAACTCCACGTGCTCCCCGGCCCGCTGGGCTGCGGTAGGTCACATTCATCATTCACCCCTGGCCAGGATTTGCCTGCCGGCCTCGATGGTGCCGGCATACCCTTGCGGTTCGATGCCGGCTCGCCGGATGTACGCGCAGCCGCCCACCAGTCGTTCGTCGGGCGCCAGCTTCTCGGCCAGGCCGCGAACGCCCCGCTCGACGCTGTCGTCGAAGGCCGGGCTGAAGAAACGCTCCAGCAGATCCAGCCCATACTGCTCCACCTCTTCCGGGTCGGCGCTGGCATGGGTGCGGACGATGGCCGGGACAACCTCGTCCTCCATTACCCTTCGGGCCTGGTCCCGAATCCAGGCGGGGGTGTGGCTGAACCGCTCCAGCCCTTCCAGGAAGGCGCGGTAGGCGATGAAGGCGTGCATCCCGTTGTGCAGGTACAGCTTGATGTCCTCCCACAGGCGAAACTCGGCCGGCGGCACCAGCGAGAAGGCTGGCGAGAATGGTCCACCGCCACAAAGGTCCGCATCCAGTGGCAGGAAGGCATAATCCTCGATCACGAGAGCCAGGCGCTGCCCCGGACCGATCCGCTGGAATCGGTTCTCCTGGGGCTGGTCGAAGCGGCACATGCGGGACATCACCGTGTCGACCAAAACGGTCTGGGGACCGAATCTGGCGGCATAGCTGGCCGCGATGTGCAGCCCGTTCTCGCAGAAGAGCAGCCAGACCTTTCGCTGGCGCCCATTCAGCGCCGGGGCGATGCTGGCTACCACCCCGTCCAGGACGCTTCGACCGGTGGCGGTCAGCACCAAGTCGGCCTCGGCCAACGCCTGGTCCAGCTGAGGCCGTCCTTCGGGCGTGTCGGCCAGGATCAGCCGCAAATGGGCGGTCACCCTATGGGCCTGCACATTCTGCAAACTGCACCGGTTGACCGTGAACCCCTGATCGGCCTCGATCTGGCGCAGGGTGTCGATGTTGGCGTTGGTGCTGACGTCGGCCAGCCATAGGTCGTAATCGGGGGCCAGCCGTTCGACCAGGAATCCCAACCCCAGGGCCCCCGCTCCTACAATGACCGCTTTGCCTCGGGTCACGTTGCTTCTGCCATGAAGAGGGCTGGCTTCAGGCCGTCCGCCTGGGTGGTGAAGAACTCGTGCGGATCATCGTCCAACGTGAAGCGCTGTTTGGAGACGAAACCGCGCAGGTCCAGCTGGTCGCTGGCCAGCCATTCAAGTATGGTCTTCATGCAGTCGGTGGAACAACCGCTGGTGCCAATGGTTTTGGCGGCCCGGTAGTGGTTCACGTCCAGATCGGCAGCGTCCACCAGTTGATGGGTGCCGCCGAAACAGGCGCCCACCGCGTATCCCTCGCGGGTGCACAGCGTCAGCATCAGGCGCTGCGCCGCCGGCGAGGCGCACGCCGCTACCACGTCGTCGAAGAGATAGCCGTCGGTCAGGTCGGAGAGATCGCCCACAATCCGTTCCTCGACGGCCAGCGTCTCCGGTGAGGCGGCCTCGGCATAACTGGGGGAGACGTACACCGCCACCTTGTCGCCCAACACCTGCCTCACCAGCCGCCTCTTGCTGTCCGTGCGTACGATCATGATCACCCGGGCCGCTCCCTCCAGGCAGGCCAGCGTGGCGTAGATCATGCTGACGGTGCCGGACCCGATGACACACACGTTGCCGCCAGGCCGAATGCCGGCCCGATAGAGGTGCCGGCCCTGGGCGTCAACGCCGGTGGGATGGGGGGTGGCGAAGATGGACTCCAACGCGCAGGCGGCCGGCTCCACCAGGCAGGCTTCCTCATCGGAAACGTTGTCCGGCACCCGCAGCACCGACTCCGAACGAATCATGGTCTCCGGCACCCGCATGTACTGGGCATAGCCGCCATCAATCTGAAAGGAGAGGTTGGCGATGGGCCTGGGAATCAGCATCAGCCCCTGCCGGTGACGGGCGATACGGGATTGAAAGGTGACCCGTTCTCCCGGGCGAAAATCCAGATACTCGGGCGGCAACACCTCTCCCTCACGATAGCCGATACCCCCGGTCAGCGACCCCACCTGGCTGCCCACCTCGACGATGCGAGCCACCAGCTCGTGGCCCAGCACCACCGGGGCGTAGGGATCGACGCTGGGATGGCCCAGGCGATAGATGGTCCGGTCGGTACCACAGCGGGCGCACATCAACACCTGGACCACCAGATCGCGGGGACCGCATTCGATGGAGCGGGTGTCGGGCACCATCGCCTGGGGACGTCCCAGATAGACGAAGGCTTTGGATTCGTAGGTGGCCATAGCCAGGGCTCCGCTGTGCTTAGCGTGTGTGGACGACATTATGCAACATTTTCGCAGGGGGGGCAAGGTAGGGGCGGTTCGCGAACCGCCCCTACCGGCCTCGGGTTCTCGAAGGAGAATGGGACGAGCTGGGGTTGATGGCTTCGTCAAAGGCTGTGCCGGGCATCTGCTCCCGGTGGTGAACCAGCAGGACAGACATTGTTGGAAACAGCCTCCCGCCCTTGCTGCCGGCCAGAATTGACCTGGGTGCCCAATCCGACACCGTTGAAAACGAGTGGTGATCGTGATATACTGGAGGTGTCGGCACCAGACACGGTCACACATCACCTACCCTCCCGCAGTGCAGGGGCGGCGGCGTGGCTGGGGGCATGGGTATCTCTGCCTTGGATGTTCCCAGCAAGTGTCGCCACGGGGGAGCCATCACTGAACGTGGGCCACCCGGCAGAAGAGATTCCCTGTAGTGCACGGCAGGGCGCGCCCGGCCGACTCGCTTGGGGGGCAGCCAGCTGGGAACGACCTGGGAGGCAGGGGACATGACGGAGCAGCGGTTTCCAGAAACTACGGTTCGCGCCCTGATACTCGGTCCCGAAAGCAATCTGTTTCTGATGAGGTCCCACAAGTGGAGGGACAAGTACGTCGTGCCCGGCGGTCACGTTGAGCTGGGGGAAAGCATGGAAGAGGCTTTGAGGAGAGAGGTGAAGGAAGAGACCTGCCTGGATGTCCACGACATTGAGTTTCTTTGCTTTCGGGAGTTCATCTCTGACGACGCCTTCTGGGAGAAGAGGCATTTCATCTTCTTCGACTACGTCTGTTGGACAGATTCAACGGATGCACGACTGAACTCGGAAGCGCAGGGGTACGTGTGGGTGACGTTGGAGGAAGCGCTTGAGCTACCGATCGAGCCATACACGAGGGCAGCGATTCAAGCGTATCTCAAGAGACGGGCAGGGTGAGGGAAGTGATGCCATTGCCGGACACGTCAACGCTGGCCCTGTACATGATCGCTGCCTTGGTGCTGCTACTCACGCCGGGGCCGGCGGTGCTGTACATCGTTGCCCGCAGCATCGATCAGGGGCGACTGGCTGGCGTGGTGTCCGCGCTCGGTATCGGCGTCGGCTCATTGTTCCACATCACCGCCGCCGCGGTCGGCATCTCGGCGGTACTGGCTGCGTCCGCGTTGGCCTTCAGCGCCGTCAAGTACCTGGGTGCGGCTTACCTGGTGTTCCTGGGCATCCGGAGGCTGTTCTTTGAGACCACTGACACGGGGGCACAGGCTGCTCCGCAGCCCCGGAGGCTGTCTCAGGTGTTTGTCCACGGTGTCGTCGTCAACGTGCTGAACCCGAAGACGGCCCTTTTCTTCTTCGCCTTCCTGCCACAGTTCATCGACCCGGCACGCGGCCCTGCGGCCGTCCAGATCTTCCTGTTGGGCGCCATCTTCGTCGCCATGGCCATCTGCAGCGACAGCACCTATGCCCTCTTCTCCGGCACGATTGGCAACTGGCTGCGCAACAGCCAGACATTCTTGCGTGGTCAGAAGTATGTCACCGGCAGCCTGTATGTCGCCCTTGGCATAGGGGCAGCCGTAACCGGCCCGACCCACAGGTAGCGGTAGACGGCGGGCGGGTTGTGGCAGTGGTATCCCGCTGCAAGGATACCCCCCGATCGTTGTTCTGAGGCCAAAGGCCGAGAGCCTGCCCAGAGCCTGCCGACGGGTATTTCGCCTCCCAACGCAGGGGCCCCGCTTTCGGGCGCGGGGAACACGTGATTTGACAAATCTCAACAATCGTGATAGAGTATGATTGGGCGCCCCGTATTCTCCTTCGGGGTGATTGGGTTGGAGAGCATGTCGGTTAATCCCGATGTGCTCTCTTCTTCTATGGTCACAGCTCACCAACATCCCAGCCAGTGCTCTGTCAAACGTAGTTCGTTCTGCCGGCAGATTCGCGCGGGTGTTCTGGTGGCCAGTCAACTCCCCAATGCTCTCCAAGATGCGAATGGCGTGCTTCGCAGGCCAGCTTCCTGGTGATGATGTTGAGCCGCCACCGAATGTGTCTCACATCTCAGGAGCCGCAAGCATCTATATGACCCCCGAGTGTGGTGTTCTGCAAAGTGATGGAACTCTGCTTCTCTGGGACCCACTGCGAACCTGGGGGCGTTTGACAGGCAGTGAATACGCTGTACACTGACGTTAACAGGCAGCCAGGCAGGGACACAGGATTCTGCGGCTCAAGACGGACCGCCCGAGCCCGGTACAGCCAATGCCAGGGGACCAGTCGCCTGGTCCGCGAGAGCAAAAAGCAGAGAGTAGGGCAGACATCGTGTCTGCCGCCTCCCCCCTCGTGTCCAGGCCTCGAATAACGAATGCAGGGGGTTGACAAATGTCAATAATCGTGATAGAGTACAACTAGAGATCCCCCCATCTCCTTCGGGGGCTGGGTGCGAGAGCATGTCGGTTAATTCCGATGTGCTCTCTGCTTCTATGGTCACAGCATGCAATGAAGACAATCGTCTACATAGATGGCTTCAATCTATATTACGGAGCCGTCAAGGGCACCCCCTACAAATGGCTTGATCTGGACCGCATGTGCAGACTCTTGCTGCCGAAGAACCAGATCATCAAGATCAAATACTTCACTGCTCGTATCGGCCCTCGTCCTCACGACCCTGGGCAACAAGCAAGACAGAATATTTACCTTAGAGCTTTGCGTACATTGCCCAACGTGGAGATCATCTTTGGCAGTTTCCTGGTGAAACCTCGGCGAGCAATGCTGGCAGGTTCCAATCCCAATAATCCACAATACGTGTGCGTTCTGAGAACGGAGGAAAAGGGATCCGACGTGAATCTAGCAACGCATTTGGTAAGCGATGGTTATAAGGGTGCATATGAGGCAGCTGCAGTGGTAACCAACGATTCCGATCTCTTGGAGCCTATCAAACTGGTACGCTATGAGTTGAACTTGCCCGTGGGTATCATCAATCCTCACAAACATCCCAGCCAGCGCCTTGTCAAGCATGGTTCGTTTTTTCGGCAGATTCGCAAGGGTGTTCTGGTGGCCAGTCAACTCCCCAATACTCTCCAAGATGCGAATGGCGTGTTCCACAGGCCAGCCCCTTGGTGACGATGTTCGGCCGCCACCAACAGGGTTCTGCGGCTCGAGACAGACCATCCGCGCCCGATGCACAGTGATTCCAGGGGACCGATCACCTCGTCCGCCAGAGCGGTTCAGACGTGCAACCCGGGTGAAAGCGGGCTGGCCTGCCCCACCTGATGGATGATCCCCCAGCGAAAGGACGCGACATATGCTGATCAGACATGGTCTGATACTTCACCACGACCGGCTGGAGGAGGACAGCGACCTGCGCCTCCAGCATGGCCAGATCGTCGAATTGGGAAGGGACCTGGCTCCGGCCGCGGGTGAACAGGTG
Organism: Anaerolineae bacterium; assembly: GCA_030597485.1. Lineage (GTDB taxonomy): Bacteria > Chloroflexota > Anaerolineae > 4572-78 > NAK82 > JAUVRU01. Next base: position 976 of record JAUVRU010000047.1, on the reverse strand, counting down.
ATCGATGCTTCCGGGTGTTATGTGCTGCCGGGGTTGATCGATCTGCACACTCACGGTCTGCGTGACGTACTGGTCCAGGACGGTGACTGGATGGCCTTCTCCAGCCTGCAATTGGAGCAGGGTGTAACGACCTGCGTGCCCACGTTGTTCGCCGACCCGGACGGCATAATGGAGGGCATCAGGAATGGGCTGGATGAGACCGACCATTTCGAGCGCACGCCCAATCTGCTGGGGTTCAGGATCGAGTTTCCCTACGTGACCAAGCCAGGGGCTGGATTGCTGTCAGCTATGACCGCCATCACCCCGGAGACCACCCAGGCCATCTACGAGAGGGCGGCGGGGTTCATCAAGATCTGGGACGTCGCCCCCGAGTTGGACGGGGCCATCCCGTTCATTCGATGGGCAGGGGAACATGGCATCGTGACCAGCCTGGCCCATAGCTCTGCCACCATCGCCGAAGCCCGCCAGGCAGTGGATGCCGGGCTGAGCCTGGTTACTCACTTCTACGACACCTTTGACCTGCCGGTGATGTCGGACCACGGGGTTTAACCGGCTGGCCTGACCGAATACATCCAGGTGGAAGACCGGCTCACGGTGGAGATCATCCCCGACGGGGTACACGTCCACCCGCTGCTGGTGGAAAAAACGCTCCGCTGCAAGGGTCTGGATCGGGTGGCGTTCATCACCGACAGCGTGTTGGGCGCCGGCAGCCCGCCGGGCATCTACTCAGGCCTGTATGAGGGGGTGGAGGTGGAGGTGACGCCGGACCGGGGCGTGCGCCGCACCTCTGATGACTGCCTTTCGGGAAGCGCGCTGACACACCTGACAGCGTTCAGGAATGCCATCCGCAAGGTTGGCCGATCCATCGTGGCGGCCTCCCACCTGTGCTCGCGGACGCCGGCCCGGGTGTTGGGATTGGGGAAAAAGGGATATCTGGCGGTGGGGATGGACGCTGACGTCGTCCTGTTGGATGGCG
>JAUVRU010000197.1 GCA_030597485.1 Anaerolineae bacterium | reverse complement strand
GCAGTTGAACTTCCGAGCGATCTTGGCGGTGTCACCCAGATGGTCGAAGGCCAGGTGGGTGACACATATGAGGTCGACGCGTTCCAGGTCTCTCACCTTGATGGCGCTTGACGGGTTTTCGTCCAAGTAGGGGTCAATGAGAATGACCTTGCCCTCGCTGTTGGTGATGCGATAAGCTGCCAAGCCTAGAAACTCAATTTGAGTGGTCACGTAATTTCTCCTATCTTGTCTGTAAGGATCTCTTGCCTGGAGATCTGGATTGTGGCGAATCGTGGAGCATCCAGAGGGTATGACATTCGCACGATTCGCGTCAGATGCAAATGGGCGGGTAAGACAAGGCATCCTCAGATGCCTTGCTCCGCAGGAAACAGCGCTGCCGTGGAAAACGCCAGAGCTCAGTACGGATCATCTTGTTGCTGTGTTGTGCCTTCCGCTTCCAGGAGTATCTCTGCTGTCCACATCGCCGTTTTGCCAACCACATCGGGGCACTTGTCCTGGTGCCCGCCCGCATCTTCAAATGCCCGATAGTCGTCCGTGTCCCAGAGATCAAAGGAGCGGCCAAACTTGGTCTCCTGTACGCCAGCGCATATGGGGCTGCCAAACTCGTTGACGAACCTGTCGTACAAGACCTTCGCCAATTCGAGGGGCGCTCTGGAAGGAACAGTCTTGAGAATCGCCCGGTCTCGGCCGAACCTGGTGCTGATAGCCATCATGCCACCAGAGAGGGCTCCGCAAGTCCCTTTGCCGGTTATGGCAGAGCCTCCTGCGAGAGCATGTGCAGCTTTGAACACCTCATCATCAATGCCGCCAACTGTTTCTTGAAGCGCAGCCAGCACGCATTGTGAACAGACGCCATACTTCTGCTCGAACTCGTAGCCCAGTGAGTAAGCCTTTTCCAGAGCCTGCTCCTTGTCCACCGGTCAATCTCCTGAAAGTCTGTGTCGAACGAGATCGATGCTGGTCGGTTCTCAAGTTTCAAAATTGATGACCACCTTGCACACCTGCTCCGGATGTGCCAGAGTGGTCTCGAAGGCCTCGATTGCATCCTCGAAGGGATACTCGCGGGTGATCATCGTCGCTGCCAGGTCCGCGTTGTTGGTCACATATTCCACGGCGTCTTTGAAGACGCCCAGGTTGTTGCGCGAGCCGTAGATGGTCAACTCCTTCTTGGTGATGTCCACGCCCCTTAGGCTGAAGAACTCCTCGGTCACGCCGGCGATGACCACCCGTCCACCGTCGGCAACCAGCTGGATGGTGCTCTCAATGGTTTTTGGTTGGCCCACCGCTTCCACCACCACGCTGGCCATGTTGCCCCCGGTCCATTCACGGATGGTTTCCACCGGGTCAGCCTTGTCGGCGTTGATCGTCAGGTCGGCGCCCATGCGCCGGGCGGTTTCCAACCGTTTGTCTATCAGATCAATGATCGCCACCTGTGCCCCCCGCAGTTTGGCACCGGCCAGAATCGTCAGACCAATTGGCCCGGCCCCAATGACAACGACCTGATCGCTGTCGTTGACGCCACCGCGGGCATTGGCGTGGAAGCCGACAGAGTGAGGCTCACACAGGGAAGCAGCCTGGGGCGATAGGTCCTCAGGTATTCTGTGCAGAGCACGAGCCGGCGCAACATAAAAGTCGGCCAGCGCGCCGGGCTCGGTCACCCCAATCGTCCGCATCCGGCTGCAGCAGTTGTAACGGCCGATGCTGCAGGGGTAGCACTCCCCGCACCACATGCAGGGCTCCAGAACCACGTGATCGCCCTTGCTCAGCTCGCTCACCCCATCACCTACCTGGGTCACCCATCCTGAAGCCTCGTGCCCAAAGATCGTGGGGTAGGTGCGATAGGGATGGGTCCCGTCGTACAGGTGGAGGTCCGAACCACAGAGGGCCACCACCCGAGTCTTCACCTGGACCTCGCCCGGGCCAGGCTCCGGTTTAGGTCGCTCCTCGACCGCCATCTCTCGTGGAGCGTGTGCAACCAAGACTTGCATCACTTGCCTCCTGTTTCTTGCATCCAGCATCTTGAAATGCTGGACGTTTGCATCAGTGCCTCCTTGAGCACTGAACCACGCTTGTTAGCCAACTCAGCGTGCATTTTTGTTCACTCGTCTCTCGTTGACGAGGAGCACCTATTTGATTGCCCCCAGGGTCAGGCCGCGCACCAGATAGCGCTGCACGATGAAGCTCAGAACAAATAATGGCACCATCGCCAGCAAGGATGTCGCTCCCACCTCCCCCCACTGCACCATCATCTTGCCGAAGAAATTGACAATATATACCGACAGTGTCGTAGCATTTGATCGGGTGAGCGCTACAGCAAAGAAGAACTCGGCCCAGGCAAATATGAAGCAGAACACACCAGTGGCCACCAGACCCGGCGTGACCAGCGGCAACGCAATGCGCCAAAATGTCCCAAACCGGGAGCATCCATCCACCAATGCCGACTCCTCGATCTCAACCGGAATCTCCAGGAAGAAACCTCGCATCATCCATACCGCATATGGCAGGTTGAAGGTGAGATAGATGAGGATCAGGGCCTGGTGCGTATCCATCCACTTCAACGTCTTGAAAAACAGCAGAAACGGGAAGATCACCGCCACTGGCGGCATGAATCGTTGAGACAGGATGAAGAAGGGTAAGTTGTCCCCACCGGTTTTGTAGCGAGCCAGCCCATAGGCGGCCAAGGAGCCGATCAGCAGCGCCAGCGCTGTGGACGAAGTGGAAATGATGAAACTGTTCGCCAGCGCTTTCGGCCCCCCTGTCTGGATCACATGCTTGAAGTAGACCAAGCTCGGACTGCGAGGGATCCACACCGGCGGAGTTGTCAAGAACTCGTTGGGTGTCTTGAAGGCCGTGAGGGAAATCCACAGGATGGGAAACAGGAAGAACAACAAAGCTACCACAGAGATGACATACCGAAATACTTGAATCACATTCCTACGTGTCCGTGAACTCATTCACTGTCTCCAAAAAAGGAATTTGCTCAAAACTTGGGGGGCTGGGCCTTGCTCTCTACTTCACTGCCCCCATGGTCAGGCCGCGCACCAGGTATCGTTGCACGGCCACGCTCACGAGAAACATGGGCACCATTGCCACAATAGACGTGGCTGCAATCTGTCCCCACATGATCTCGCCCTTACCAAAAGAGTTCACCAGAAACACTGACAGCGGCATAGCTTTTGACCGCGTCAGGCAGACCGCAAAGAAGAACTCGGCCCAGGCAAAGATGAAGCAGAACACGCCTGTAGCCACCAGCCCGGGTGTAACCAACGGCAGGGCGATGCGCCAGAAAGCCCCGAAGGGCGAACATCCGACCACGAGCGCCGATTCCTCCACCTCAAGAGGGATCTCCAGGAAGAAGCCCCGCATCATCCATACCGCGTATGGCAGGTTGAAGGTAAGATAGATGACGATGAGAGCCTGATAGGTGTCCATCCATTTCAACATCTTGAAAATCATCAGGAATGGGAAGACAATGACCACCGGCGGCATGAACCGTTGAGACAGGATGAAGAAGGGCAGATTGGTGCCCCCAACCCGGTAGCGAGCCAGGCCATAGGCGGCCAAAGAGCCGATCAGCAGCGCCAACGCTGTGGCTGAGGTGGCAATGATGATGCTGTTCGCCAGCGCTTTCAGGCCACCAGACTCAATAAATATCTCGAAATGCACAAGGGTGGGATCGGGCGCAAACCAGACCGGTGGGGTTTTGTATATCCAATCGCCAGTCTTGAAAGCCGTCATGCAGATCCACGAGATGGGTAACAGGAAGAAAGCTAGAGCCACGGCAGCCAGAACATATCGAATTGCCTGAGAAATGAACCTACGCCTTCGCGCCGTCACAAAACCTCTCTTGCAGATACTTGATAGGTGATCAGCATAACCACAGCATCTACTTCACGGCGCCCAACGTCAGGCCGCGCACCAGGTAACGCTGCACGACGAAACTCATCAGGAACAGGGGCGCCATCGCTATGATCGACGAGGCCCCGATCTCTCCCCAGAAAACCGTGTATTTGCCAAAGAAGTACGGCAAGTGTACCGACAGTGGCACAGCATCTGTTCGCGTCAAAGATACCGCAAAGAAGAGCTCAGACCAGGCGAAGATAAAGCAGAACACGCCGGTGGCCACCAGTCCCGGGGTCACCAAGGGCAAGGCGATGCGCCAAAACGCCCCAAGAGGCGAACACCCATCTACCAGTGCCGATTCTTCTATCTCACGCGGAATCTCCAGGAAAAAGCCACGCATCATCCATACCGCATAGGGCAGGTTGAAGGTGAGGTAAACGACGACCAGTGCCTGGAGCGTATCCATCCATTTCAGCGTCTTGAAGAACAGGATAAATGGAAAGATCAATGCCACCGGCGGCATGAAGCGCTGCGACAGGATGAAGAAAGGCAAGTTGTCACCACCAACCTTGTAGCGTGCCAGACCGTAAGCTGCCAACGAGCCGATGATAAGCGCCAGCAGTGTGACTGACGAGGATATGATCAGGCTGTTTGCCAACGCTTTCAAGCCTCCGGATGCGATCACACGTTCGAAGTAGTGAAACGAAGGGTGGCGGGGAATCCACACCGGCGGGCTCTTCAGGAACTCGTCCCCTGTCTTGAAGGCCGTCAGGCAAATCCACACGATGGGAAACAGGAAGAACGCCAGCGCTGCGGCGGCCACAACATACCGCAGTGTTTGGTAGATTGCTTTGCGCGTTGGTGCAGTCACGCAATCCCTCCTGAAAATGCTTGAGCACCGATTGGCATTTGGCTTTGCCCCTATTTCACCGCACCCACGGTCAGACCACGCACCAGGTACCGTTGCACGACGAAACTCATAAGGAACAGGGGCAACACGCTCAAGATGGATGCGGCCCCGCTTTGCCCCCACTGCCCCCCCAAGTTCCCGAAGAAATTGACGATGAACACCGAAAATGGCACCGCATGTGACTTTGTCAGGGAGAGGGCGAAGAAGAACTCGGTCCAAGCGAAGATGAAGCAGAACACACCCGTGGCCACCAGTCCGGGGGTCACCAATGGCAAGGCGATGCGCCAAAACGCTCCGAAGGGCGAACACCCATCTACCAGTGCCGATTCTTCTATCTCACGCGGAACCTCCAGGAAAAAGCCACGCATCATCCATACCGCATAGGGCAGATTGAAGGTGAGATAGACGACGATCAGGGCTTGGTAGGTATCCATCCATTTCAGGGTCTTGAAGAAGAGCAGGAATGGGAAGATCACCGCCACCGGCGGCATGAAGCGCTGCGACAGGATGAAGAAAGGCAAAT
>JAUVRU010000164.1 GCA_030597485.1 Anaerolineae bacterium | reverse complement strand
GGCCATACTTGCCGGTAAGGAATCCGCCAGCCAGTGAGCTGTAGGGAGTGACTCCCAAACCCTGATCCTGGCACACGGCCATCAGCTCCTGCTCGAACTCGGCCCGGTGAACCAGATTGTAGTGCGGTTGCAGGCAATCGTAGGAGGTCAGGCCCAGCCGGTCGCTGACCCACAACGCCTTCATCAGCAGCCAGGCCGGGTGATTGGATGCACCCAGGTAGCGCACCTTGCCCTGGCGTACCAGATGGTCGAGAGCGTGCATGGTCTCGTCCAAAGGCGTATCTTCATCCGGCCAGTGGGTCAGGTAGAGGTCAATGTAGTCAGTTTGCAGGCGGCGCAGGCTATCCTCAACAGCCTTCACGATGTGCACGCGGCTCAGCCCCTCACCGTTGGGCCCATCCCACATCCTCCCGCGTACCTTGGTAGCAATCACCAGCTGGTGCCGGGGGAGGCCGCTGCCAGCCAACCACTCGCCGATCCAGGCTTCGGCCACGCCGCCCGGGTTGCCCTCTGCCCAGAAGGAATAGACGTCGGCAGTATCAATGAAATTGCCGCCGGCCTGGACAAAGGCGTCCAGCACAGCGAAAGAGTCTTCCTTGCTGCTGGTCCAGCCCATAGTCATGGTGCCCAGGCACAGGGCCGACACCTTGAGGCCTGTGCGTCCCAGATTACGGTATTCCATCGTTCACCCCCATTGAATGTTGTCGCCGGCTGGTCCTGGAGTTAGGCCGCAGCGCCAGCTACCCCACACCGGCCGTCAGAAGAGTGAGGGCCCGTGTGCCTAGCCAGTAGAGGGCGGCGGCCATCAGGGCCGTGCAAGGAATTGTCAACAGCCAGGCGGTGGCGATGTTGCCGGCCACACCCCACCGCACTTTGTTCAGGCGTTCGGCCGAGCCGGCACCCACGATGGTGGAGCTGACCACCTGGGTGGTGCTGACCGGCCCACCCAAGAGGGAAGCACCCAGAATGACCGACGCCGATGTCAGCTGAGCGCTGAAGCCGTGAACAGGCCTGATCCGATAGAACTTGCCCCCCAGCGTCCGAATCAGGCGCCAGCCACCGAAAGCGGTACCTACGGCTATGGCCCCGGCGCTCAGGGCAATCACCCAGATGGGCACATAGAACTCAGGCAGATAGCCAGCAGTCACCAGTCCCAGGGCAATGATGCCCATCGTCTTCTGGGCATCGTTGGTGCCGTGGCTGAGAGCCAATGCCAGGGAAGTGAGTATCTGGGACCGCTTGAAGAACCAGTTGATGCGGGGTGAGACACCTCGAGCCAGCCAGAACACCAGCTTGGTGAACAGATAACCGGCGACCAGTCCGATGATGGGCGATACGAACAGTGCAACCAACACCTTCCCCAGCCCACGTGGATTGAGGGCCAGCAAGCCGGCTTCCGCCCCCACAGCACCAATGATTCCTCCAATCAAGGCATGTGAGGAACTGCTGGGGATGCCTGCCCACCAGGTGATCACATTCCACAGGATGGCGCTCAGCAGAGCGGCGAAGATTGCCTGCATCGTCAGTGCCCCTGGCCGGACGAGGTCCTGCCCAATCGTCGTGGCCACGGCCACGCCGAAGATGAACGGCCCGCAGAATTCGGCCACCGCTGTCATCAGCAACGCCGTGCGAGGAGGTAATGCCCGTGAGGAGATCACGGTGGCCACAATATTGCTGGAGTCGTGCAGCCCGTTCAAGAAATCGAAGACGAGAGCTATCGCTATCAGAATGATCAGGGTCAACAATGCGTGCTCCAGTCAGTAATCAGCAACCGCCAATCGGTGGACGGCCAGCTCACGTCATTTTGACCACGATATCGTCGATGATGTTGGCGGCTTCATCACCCCGATCGGCAGCGTTGCTCAGATGGCGGTACACCTCTCGCTTCTTGAGCATTTTCATGACGTCGTCCACGTTCTTGGGACTGCTGAACAGATCGGCCAATGCCTCACGGTAAGCTTGTTCTACCTGATTCTCGCTGGCTTTGGCGCGTTGGGCGTGATCGCTGGCCACGCTAGGGTGGTTATCCTGGAGACGCTGCACTGCCAGATGGATCTCGCAAGCTCCTTCATATAACAGTGAAGCGATGTGCTGCATCTCAGAAGTGGGTTTCACCTTCAGGATTTCCATCTCATCTACTGTCGTATAGGCGTAGTCCAGCATGTCATCAATGGCACGCGACAAAGCGGAAATATCTTCGCGGTCAATGGGGGTGACAAACGTGCGCAGCAACTCGTCAATCAACATGTGGCGGACTTCGTCAGCCTCTCTCTCGGTGGCGGTCGTCTGCTCGTCAACCGAGGCGCTTGGCTTTTCCATGTAGGCCTTGAGCAGCTCCATACCCCTCAACGTTAGAGAGGCCTGCTCCAGCAGCCGGTTGACGAAGTTGTCGGGTCGTGGCTTGAACAAATCTCGGATACCCATCAGCGACTCCTGCCTTGCTCCTGGCTGGCTTGAGAGGGGATACCAACAATCACCAGTCACCATGCCCTGCGCAAGGTCGATCTGGGAGATATTGTACCAATGGAAAGTGAGTCCAGCAAGTCACCGACTTGCGCCATCTACGGATTGGAGGGATACTTCAGCCGGGAGGTGATGACAGAATGCGAGTGATTGCTGGTGCAGCCAAAGGTCATCGCCTGAAGTCAGTGCCCGGCGATGATACCCGGCCGATCACTGACCGGGTCAAGGAGGCATTGTTCAGCATTCTGGGCGGCTCTATCGTGGGCGCCCGGGTGTTGGACCTGTTCGCTGGCACTGGCGCCGTTGGCATTGAGGCACTCAGCCGGGGGGCAGCAGATGTGGTGTTTGTGGGGAAGTCGCCAGTCGCACTGCGCACCGTGCGTGCCAACCTTCAGCACACCCGTCTGCTGGACCGGGCCACCGTCCTGCGTGCCGATGCTTTCAAGTATCTGGCCGGCCCCATCGAGGCACCCTTTGACCTGGTGTACATCGCCCCGCCCCAGTACAAGGGCCTGTGGATTGACGTTCTGCACGCTCTGGACGCTCGCCCCGCCTGGTTGGTGCAGGACCCTGAGATCAGCGGCATTGCCATCGCGCAGATACATCCACGCGAGCATCAGACGCTTTCCCTGGGCAGCCTGGTCGAATACGATCAGCGGAAGTATGGGAGCACGCTCCTCTGCTTCTACTGTTGGCGGTCAACGCTGGGTGATGTGTGATACCGGGCGTTGATAACCAATTGTTGGCGGTTGTCTTCTGACCGCCAACCCTCGGCTGGGGAGAACGCGACTCAGCAGCCGTGGGAACCAGCGTGCCAGGTCATAGCGAGCTTCCCATAGCCCCTGTCCGGCCACGTAGCCAAATCCACCCACGTACAGCATCAGAAACGGAACTATATGCAGGTGTCCCCGCGACCACGCGGTCACGACGGTGACGATGGCATAGGCGGTCAAGGCCAGCTCACCGATGATGACGCCGCTGAAAGGCAGGGTGTACTGGCTATCCAACCAGTGACCACCACGCCCCTCGATGCGGAACTTGGGTGTGCGCTGGAACACGTTGCTGATTCCCAACAATGCCTCGACCACTCCCCGGGTGTTGTTCAGGGCAATGCCTGTTCCCAACAGCATCAGCGCTGGCAAGTAGGCATAGCGTCTGAACCACTGGCGTGGGCACAGGTAGTGTTGTGACAGGGCATACATAAGCGGCGGGCCTATGCTCAGCAGGCTGATGAAGCCAAGCGAGATGAGGGCGGAATCGAGGACAAGCATCAATGGCAGGGTGACAAGCAGCGACAGCAGCAGAAGTGGATGAACTAAATAGGCACTTAGATGTACCAATCCCTGCCAGCGCACAACCAGGGGAAGATTGGACGTGACCACCGATTTGGCCAGCTTCGTGAAGCACTGGATTGACCCTGTGGCCCACCTGAATTGTTGTCGCTTGAACGCCGCCAGCTGAGGCGGAATCTCAGCGGGAGCGGTCACGTCGGGCAGGAACAGACATGACCATCCACCCAGCTGGGCGCGGTAGCTGAGATCCAGGTCCTCACAGATGGTGTCAGTCTGCCAGCCACCGGCATCCTCGATGCAGCTACGACGCCAGATGCCGGCCGTGCCGTTGAAGTTCATCAGCAGGCCTGACCGGTGACGGGCGGTCTGCTCCACCGCGAAGTGCCCGTCAAGCGCAATGGCCTGGGCACGGGTCAAGAGTGAGTAGTCACGGTTCAGGTGGGTCCATCGAGTCTGGAGCATTCCCAACCGTGACTGGCCATCGAAATGAGGAACCGTCTTGCGCAGCCAATCCGGCTCAGGCACGAAGTCGGCGTCGAAGATGGCAATCAGCTCGCCTGTGGCCTGTTTCAGACCCGCCTTCAAAGCACCAGCCTTGAAGCCAGAACGATCAGCTCGTCGCACCAGCTGGATGTCAATTCCTTCCGCGCGGTATCTGTCCACGCATGCCCGGGCAATGGCGGTTGTCTCATCAGTGGAATCATCAAGCACCTGGATCTGTAGTCGGTCCCGTGGCCAGTCCAAATGGACCACTGAATGAATGAGACGATCTATCACCAGCGCTTCATTGAAGATGGGAAGTTGTACCGTAACCCGAGGAAAGTGCGTGAGCGCCGCCTGCGGCTGGGACTCGGACCGATGGCTGATGAAGAGAATGGAAATGATTAGAGAATTGAGCGCGTACACCGTCAACAGCAGTGCGACTGCTACATATACCAGGCTGATTGCCGACAATAGGTGGTCTCCTGTGGATGGCCAACGTCATGAACACCGGCAAGTATACCACCGTTCACCAGTCAGACAAAAAACCGGGCCAGCAGGCGTGCTGTTGCCCGGTCATCTTCCACACCCTCCCAGTAGTCGATAATCGACAGATCGGGGAACAACTGGCGCAGTTCGCCTGGCCGCAGCAGACGGTCGTGACTGTTGAAGCGATGGGGGGTGATCTCCATCTGGGTGATGGTGAATGTCTCGAACACCAGCCATCCCCCTTCGCTGAGCGCTGCCTTGATCGCTGGTATTAGCTCTCGCATCAGAAACAAGCTGTTGACGATCACATCATAGCGTCGGGACGGCAACCATCCGCGTGCCAGGTCAAGCACAATGGGATTGATGGTGGTATGCTGTCGGGCAGCTAACGCTGCGGCCCGGTGCAGCCCGTGCCACGACACATCAATCGCATCCACTTGAAGGCCATGCTTGGCCAGAGCGACGCTGTTGCGCCCGGCCCCGGCGGCCACATCCAGAGCATATCCGCAGGATGGCAAGCGGGGCAGACAAGCAGACACAAAAGGGGTGGGCGTGGTACGTCGCTCTGGTTCCAGCGAGGTGTACCGTTGATCCCATCGCTGGCGGTCCGGCAACCGGTCTTCGTCTCTCATTTGATGGTCACTACCGGCAGAGTATAATGGTGAATGGTATACTCCAGGCAGACGGACCCGGGAAGGCTTTTAGAGACAGCTTGACACTCCAAGTACATCTGATAGAATTGATTGCGGGATGTGGCGATGCCTCTGGAGTATACCACACAACACGTCACCTTGGAACATGCCAGTATTCTGCACAGTAGACGGGAGCCACCCCCGTCCTGATTGGATGGGAGTTGCGCCCGGGAGTCCCATCATCACTGTGGGCTATGATCCCCGCCAAGTCTGGATGACAGTTGGCATGTCAGAGTGACACCGCCGGGCCAGTGATCCCGGTCACGACAGGGAGACAAGGCCGATGATCTTTCACACACCAGACCAACCCCCGCCAAAGAGAACCAAAAGCGTTGCCACACTTGGGCCAGCCAGCAGTGATCTGGCGGTGTTGCGCCGGATGATACTGGCTGGACTGGACGTGGTGCGCCTCAATTTTTCACACGGCGACTACGAGGATCATGCAGCCATCAT
>JAUVRU010000083.1 GCA_030597485.1 Anaerolineae bacterium | reverse complement strand
TGCTGCCTCGGGTTGACGACTGTATCGCGATTTTTTTGGGCTCTCGTGAGGCATACCAGAAAGAGTTTCAGGAAGAGCCGGGCACTTATTACCTGAGCAAAGGCTGGCTGGAGGCCAACAACAGAAGAATTGATCAGGCTGAAGAGGGTGTGTCGCCATATGGTGTCGATCCACTGGCCACCTACGAATTGTATGTGTCTCAGTACGGCCCGGAAACTGCTGAGTGGCTGATGGAAAAACAATACCAGAACTACAGGCGACTGGCGTTGGTAGCCCACGACCAAGCTGACCTGGAAGAATGCCGCCCCCGAGCGCAAGAGGTGGCTCGTTACTGCCAGCGATGGGGAATGCGCTATGAAGAGATCCTGGGGTCGGACGCGTATATGCGTCGATTGTTGGAGGTAGCCACGACGCCAGAGATGGCGGACGACGACTTCCTGGTCATCCCACCTGGTGGTGAGATCCGCCAGGTGCAGTTTATATCCTGACCGGCGAGAGGGGAAGCCAGGCATGCCCAAGGTAACAGTTGTCTACGGCGAGGAGATAAAAACGACCGAAGCGGGCGCCGGCACACTCCTGGGCGACGCGATCATCGCCACGGGGCTACCGCTGGAGCAGCCGTGCGCCGGACGCGGCACCTGTGGCAAGTGTAAGGTGTTAGTAGAAGCGGGGGCCAGCCAGCTCGACCAGATTGAGCTGGAACAGCTGACCCCGGGCGAGCGCGCGGTCGGCTATCGGCTGGCCTGTCGGGCTCGGATTCAGGATGATGCGAAGGTAACGCTGGCCCCCATCGTTGTCTACTCCAACAAGAGCTTCCGGGCCAGCAATCGATACAAGCGGGACACCTCCGTGCCTCTGGGCCTGGCCATTGACCTGGGGTCCACCACCGTGGCTGCCTTCCTGACCATGCTCGACGACGGCGAAGTGTGCGCTGGCAGCGCCACCCTCAACCAACAGACGGTGTTCGGGGGGGATGTCATCTCTCGCCTGGCAGCCGTCGTGCGCAATCCGGACAACGGCGAGCGGCTGCACAATCTGGCCCTGGCCTCCATTAACCAAGCCGTCGACTCCCTCAAGCTGTCGAAGCATATCTATGAACGCATCGAGCGGGTGGTCATCGTGGGCAATGTGGCCATGCATCACCTGCTGACCCAGATGCCGGTGGACACGCTGGCGGTGATGCCGTTTCAGCCGTATGACAAGGCGGCCATACCCGATGCGGCATCGCTGATGGGGGGCATCTTCCCTCAGGGAGTCAGGGTGTCGCTGCCGCCACTCATCGGTGGCTTTGTGGGCACTGATTGCCTGGCATGTCTGGCCTATTTCGGATTCGACGACCCGCCTGGTCCAATGGCCGCCATTGACCTGGGCACGAATGGCGAGGTGATGGTCACCGACGGCCGGCGTATCCTCACCGCCTCCACAGCGGCCGGGCCAGCCTTTGAGGGAGTGAACATCTCTTGTGGCACCCGGGCGGTGGATGGTGCCATTGTTGACGTTGAGATCAAGGACGGCGAGTTCGTTTTCGGCACCATCGGGGACGAGCCACCGATTGGGTTAACCGGCTCTGGGCTGTTGAGCATGGTGCATCAGCTGCGAATGGCCGGGGTGGTCGTGCCCGATGGGCGCATCGCTCAGAATCCGCCCATGTTCGCCGACCGTCTGGTGCAGGGCGATAACGGGCGGCGCATTCTGTTGTCGTCGGACGGCGAACTGAGCTTCACCCAAACAGACGTACGTGAGCTGCAGAAGGCCAAAGGGGCGATGCGGGCCGCGATGGATGTTTTGATGGAGCGTCTTGGGCTGCGCCCGTCCGATATGCAGCGAGTCATCCTCACCGGTTCTTTCGGGGCCCAGCTTGACATCGAGGCAGTGCTGGGCGTGGGCATGCTGCCACCGGTACGCCGTGAGGTGGTGGAGACCATTCCCAATGGCGCCGGCCTGGGGGCAGCTATGTTCCTGTCCGACGAGGGCTTTGCCTGGAGCCAGGAGTTGGCAGGCCGCGTCGAGCAGATTGACCTGGATCAGGATCCACGCTTTATGACGCAGTATGTGGCCGCCTTGGCCCTTGAACCGGGTGGCTGATTGTTCTGGCTGGCTAGACCACAGATAAGCCTCCCGCAGGTTCTACCTTTGCGGGATGTTTTCTTCTGGGAAGACAACGATCACTGGCTCAGAAAACGCTGGATGTGCTGCACGGCTCGCTCCAATGCTTCCGGCTCGCGCACCAGGGCAAAGCGCACGAATCCCTCGCCCCGCTCCCCAAAGGCGCTGCCCGGCGCCACGCACACACCGGTGTTCTGGACCAGGCTCACCGCGAAATCGAAGGAATCCCTCCCCGCAGCGGGAAAGCGAGTCCAGACGTACATGCTGGCTTGCGGCCGGTCGGCCGGCCAACCGGCGGCGTTCAGCGCTGCCACCAACACGTCGCGACGTTTCTCAAATACCTGGGCAGCCCGCCGCGTCTCCGAGCGAGGCTGGTTAAGGGCCGCCACCGCCGCCAGCTGGATGCCCAGGTAGGGATTGAAGTCCAGGGCACTCTTGACTTGGGTCAACGCCTGGATCGCGTCGGGGTTGCCGGCGGCCCATCCGACGCGAAAGCCTCCCATATGATAGCTCTTGCTGCACGAATACAACTCGACAGCCGTGTCCATGCCGCCCGGCTGCGCCAGGGCCGAGGGCGCCTCATAGTCGCCGTAGACCATGTCCACATAGGGGAAGTCGTGGATCAGGAGGATATCGTTGGCCTCGCAGAAGTCAATCACCTCCTGCATGAAGCGGTCGGTGGCCACGGCCGAGGTGGGGTTGTTGGGATAAGATAGCACCAACGCCCGCGCCCGGCGGGCTATCTCATCCGGAATGGCCGACAGATCGGGCAGGAACTGGTTCTCTTCCAGCAGGGGAACGGTGACCATATCAAGCCCCGCCAGCTCCACCGCGCCGAAGTAGCTGGGATAGCCCGGGTCGGGCACCAGGATGAGGTCCCCCGGGTCGGTGACGGCCAGCAGCAGATGGCCGAAGCCCTCCTGGGAGCCGATCAGCACCTCCACGTTCCGTACCGGGTCCAGGGTGTCCCGGTAGCGTCGAGCAAACCAGGCAGCGGCCGCCTCCCGCAGCGGTAGGGTTCCGGAGTGCATACAGTAGCCGTGGGTGGCGGGGTCACGCACCGCCTGAATCAGCGCATTCATTGCCTTAGGGGGCGCAGGGAGGTCACTGGACCCCAACGACAGGTCAATGATCTCGAGCCCCCTGTTGGTGGCTTCGCACTTGGCTGCGTCCATCGTGTTGAACATGCTGACCGGCATACTCCTGGCCCGGTTTGATGCCCAGCGGTTGTCCTTCATGACGTTGTTCCTCTCCCTCCCAATCCGGTCTGGTGTTGTCCCCCTGGCCAGACGCGCATAGTGTTTGATGAGCGCCCATTCTACTCGATAAGCCTGGGTTGAGCAAGCGGATTCCCCGTGCCGGGTGTCGCTTGAGCGGGGAGAAAGCGCGGAAACACCCCAGGTGGGCCAGATAGGGTTTCATGGCTACCGGAGGCAGGTTGTGGCAGCGGGGGATGCCAGGCTGCCAGTGGCGCGGATCACTGTCCGGGAGAGCCAAACAAAGGGCTACGCGGCACCCGGATAACCGGCGCGCTGCTGACCGTATAGTGCTGAGAGGTCCCGTCATCAGTCTCAATGCACAGGTAGTAGCTCTTGCCGTCCAGGAAGGTGCTATCATCGGAGAAGTCCAACTCATAGGACAGATCGGTCACCCCCTGAACCACTTTGGTCACCTGGACCACGGGGTCGAAGTCTTGCCACTGGCCACTGGAGCCCGTCTTCATCACAGCAGGCATATAGACCCTGGCTTCGAAGTTGGTGGGAGGCGGTTGCGGTGGTGGTTCATCGGGAGGATGGAAGTCGACGTTGGCGCAGGAAGGGGCATCGTCGGCCAGCTGCAGCTCGTGCATCTCTTTGTACATGGTGGTGGAGGTCACCGTGGCACCCCTGGGATGGAATATCTGCCAGCGAAGGGTGTACCTGTAGTTGGGGGTGTCCTGTTCGCGAGCCACAATGTCGCCAGTGAGATAGACGAAATCCAGATCGTAGTAAGCAGGACCGCCACCGTCTCCGCAAGTGCGCGGTTCCCAGTACTCGTGAGGAACGATCCCAAACGCTCTGATCTCTCCGCTCAGCCATGGCGATGGATCCGAAGGCTTTGCAGTTCCCCACGTAGGGCACGGGCTGCCGTTATCGTTGCTTGCCATGTCCACGTAGTAGACGCCGAAATGCCCGAACGGGCAGAACATAGGCTCTGCGTGGGGCAGGAAGGCGTTCGAACACACCGCTTCTACCTTCACCCCCTTCAGGGTTTCCGTATACTCCCTGGAATACGCGATCCGGCCGTTGGTGGAACAGATTCCCTGCTCGGCGATTCTGAGCCTGTAGATTGCGTGGTGGTATCGGTCGGCAGGCATCGGGGTTGTGGAGCCGTACAAGCCAATCGGAAAGTAGCCTTGTATCTGAGGCGCATAGCCGCGCACGATAGTCCCCGGTACCGGTGACATTGTCAATTCAACCCGGGTCGGCACTATCTGCACATCGGCGGTGCTGTCCATATCCCAAACGTTGCCCAGGCTGGCGCCAAAGTCGCCCATGGCGGCCGATGGCGCCAGGATCGTAGCCGTCATCGTTGCCCCGGTATCCAATGGCAGATTACGGGCTGTGCCGCTGGCGACTATGGGTTCCTCACCGGCCGGGCCCGGCACCGCTGCCAAGGCGTATGCGCTGCTCCCGATCAACGCCGCCGCTCCCACCAGCAAAATCACCAGCGTCCTTATGACCAATCTCGCCCACATAGATTGATTCCCGCTCCCCTCAAGGCATAACTGACCCTTGCGAAGGTTCGGACCCTTCGCAAGGGTTCGCTGAATCTATTGTACTAGACACTGTATGGTCTGGACAATAGTGATTCGGTACTGTGGGCCGTGAGCCAGTGCGGCAGATGGGTGTCACGCTGCCCCGTGCCGGGACGGTGCAAGCGTGACCTACGTTGGCGGGAGGTGGTTTGTCGCATAGGTCACGCTTTGAGTGACGAGGAGGCGGATGGGATGAGCTTATGGCGACAGAGAAGCGGCGATCCTCTCCAGTGAATCCCTCTCAGCTGTGCCCTATTGAGTCAGCCACAGATAGGGCTCTTCAACCAGACTCTTGATGTACTGCAGGAAGCGGGCTGCCGGCGCCCCATCCACCAGCCGGTGGTCGTGCACCAGGCTGAGGGTCCACATCTGACGGATGACCATCTCTCCCTCTCGAGCCACCACTTTGGGCGTTATCCGGCCTGCTCCCAGGATGGCCGCCTCGGGCAGGTTGATCACCGGGGTGAAAGCGTCCACGTCGTACATCCCCAGGTTGGTGATGGTGAAGGTGCCCCCGCTCAGGTCGTCGGGCAGCGCCCGTCCCTGGCGAGCTCTTTCCACCAGTTGGCGGAACTCGGTCCCGAATTCGCGCAGGCTCTTGCGGTCGGCATCGCGGATGACCGGCACCAGCAATCCCCGTTCGGTGTCCACCGCCATGCCGATGTTGATGGGGGCCAGATACTCAATCGCGTCGGCCGTCAGCCGGGCGTTCACGTAGGGAAACTTGCGCAGAGCGTTGGCCACGATCTTTGCCAGAAGATCGTTGTAACCGGGGGCAAAGCCCCACTCCTCTTCCACCTGCCCCTTGAGCCGTTCCCGCATGTCCACGAACTGGGTGGCGTCCATCTCCATCATCAGCGTCACGCCAGCGGTGGTGTGCACGCTGGTGGCCATGCGCTCGGCCACGATCCCTTTGACACCCTTGAGGGGTACCCGCTCCAGCACCTCCACCTGGGGCAACACAACCGGTGTTGGCGCCAAGGTGGGCGCCGCTGCTGGTCTCATAGACCGCTCGACGTCCTCTTTGGTGATCTTGCCGCCTGGTCCGGTACCGGTGAGCTGGCGCAGATCCAGCCCGGCCTCGGCCGCCATCCTCTGGGCCACCGGCGTCGCCTTGGGCATCTGGCCGAGATAGGCGATCACGTCCCGTTCGGCTACCCGAACGCCGCCACCGCCGGTGGGCACCACCTGGCTCAGGTCCACGCCTCTCTCGGCTGCCAGCAAACGAGCCCGAGGAGAGGCAAACACCCGGCCCTCCCCTTGCTCAGCCAGGGACGGTGCAGGCCGGGAGGCAGCCACTTCTGCCGCCACGGCCGCTGCCTCGGCAGGCGCTCCGGTGACAGGGGGCGCTGCCGCCTCTTTCACCTCAAACTTGTCGTCGGGCTTGCCAATGATGGCCACCACCGCCAGCACCGGCACCGTGTCCCCCGCCTGGTACGGCCCGATGTGCAAGGTGCCGCTGGCGTTGGCCTCTACCGGGAACACCGCCTTATCTGTTTCCACTTCCACAATGGAGTCGCCGTGCTCGACTTTGGAGCCGTCCTCGACCAGCCACTCCATCAGGGTGACCTCTTCGACTGTCTGCCCCAGCTGGGGAATGAAGAACTCCTCTGCCATCAGCTTACCACCTTTCTGCAAGCCTCCACAACGCGCCCTACGTTGGGAATGGCTATGTCTTCCAACACCTCGGCTCGGGGCACGGGCACATTGGCTGCCGCCACCCGGACCATCGGCGCATCCAGCCAGTCAAAGGCCAGATCATTCACCTGGGCCATGATCTCGTTGATGAAGCTGGTGTTTTCGTATGCCTCGGTCACCCCTACCAGCCGGCCCGTCTTCTTGACTGAGGCGATGATTGTGTCAATGTCCAATGGCTTAAGGGTACGCAGGTCAACCACCTCGACGTCTATGCCTTCCTGGGCCAGGATCTCGGCCGCTTCCAGGGATCTCAACACCATACGAGAATAGGTGACCAGGGTGATGTCTTGGCCCACGCGCTTCACGTCGGCCACGCCCAGGGGGATGATGTAGTCCTCGTCCGGCACCGGACCCTGTTCCTTGTAAAGCATCTTGTGCTCGATGAACATGATAGGGTTGTCGTCGCGAATGGCGGCCTTGAGCAGCCCTTTGGCGTCGTAGGGGGTGGCCGGCATGACCACGTAGATCCCGGGGAAGTGGGTCCAAAGGGACTCCAGGCTCTGCGAGTGGTGGGCAGCGATGGCGCGTCCGGCCCCACCCTCGGTGCGTATCACCATAGGGACCGTGGTCATGCCACCAAACATGTACCGGTTCTTGGCCCCCTGGTTGGCGATCTGGTCCATAGCCAGCGGGGTGAAGTCCACGTACATGATCTCAGCGATGGGCCGCATTCCCGCCATGGCGGCCCCGACCGCGGCCCCGCCAATGGTGGCCTCTGAGATGGGGGTGTCAATGACCCGCCACTCACCGAATTGGTCGAACAGGCCCCGGGTGGCGCCGTATGCGCCGCCGTACAGACCCACGTCCTCGCCCATGATGAAT
>JAUVRU010000499.1 GCA_030597485.1 Anaerolineae bacterium | reverse complement strand
CGTTTACTGTGATGGTCACACTCATCGCTGGGTTGCTGCTGACGGCGGGTGGTGGATGTCAAGCCACGCCCTCTGCGCGGCGGATAGCCGACTCGGATGCTGGAGCCGTTACGGCGCTGGCGACAACTGCTGTTTCTGAGCCAGCGGTCGAGGCGACGGCCACGGCCGGCGTCAGCCCCACGGCCCAACCGACTGTCACCCTCACCCCCTCCCCAATCGTTGTGGCGACGGCCACACATACTCCTGCGCCCACGGTCAGGCTGACGGCGACATCCCCTTCCGATCCGATTGCGGCGGAGGCGGCCCGCAACCCGGCTGCCAGCGGGCCCAAGGCCACTTTCGTGATGGTGCCAGAGGAATCCAGCGTCACCTACTCAATTGGCGAGATCCTTCTCCAAGAGGACAACCGGCTGGCGACAGTGGTGGGCAAGACGAATCGGATCCAGGGGCAGTTCAAGCTGAACTACAGCGATCCCTCCGTCAGCCAGTTTGGCTTTTTCGTGGTCGACATCGGGTCGTTGAAGAGCGGTCAGCCGGAACGCGACCAGGCGCTGGGGGAGGAGTGGCTGGAGTGGGCTCGCTATCCTCTGGGTTCCTTTGCGGTGAAAGAGGTGCGCAACTTCCCGGCCGACGCCGAGCCAGGCCAGCCGGTTGAGTTTCAGCTGGTGGGTGCAATGACGATCAAGGAGACCACGCGGGAGGTCACTTGGGATGTGATCGCCAGGCTTGACGGCCAGCGGCTGAGGGGAACGGCGACCACGTTCGTCGCGCTGGCGGACTTCAACATGTCGCCGCCCGGCCTGCCCGGCGTGCTCCAGGTGGTTGACGGGGTGACGGTTGCAGTGGATTTCACCTTCAGGAAACCGGAACCGACGCCAGTTCTCAGGAGCACTTGAGGGTGAGCTGAAACCACCCGGTGGGTGGGACGGAGAGACAGGGAAGCCGATACGGCCGGGCGTCAGGTCACAGGCAGGCGGGCCAGGGAACCAAAACCAGGGCGAATTATCCACCAAGTACGCGAAGAAACACAAAGAACACAGGAGAGACTCAGTGTCTCTTCGTGGATGTTTTTCTTGCCTTATGTGCAACAGGTCTGTTTGTAGGATGCTAACCTCGGGTCGCCTTGAGCACCGCTCCTACCAGCTGGCTGCCCAGAATGGCCAGCCCATCGGTGGGCATATAGTGGGGGGCGGTTTGGTCGAACAGGACCTGGCCCTGGGAGGGGAACTCATCATCTCCCTCCCATAGTACCAGGGCCAGCCGCACACGGGGAAGGACGGGGAAGGCGTAGCCGGCGCTTCCCAGGTCCATCCGCTGCCCGCCCGTCTCCTTGGCCGCGCGCCGGAAGGCCTGGACGTCACCGTCCAGCTCGCGCACCAGCCGGCCGCCAGTGTAACCCTGGAAGGCCTGGACGTAGAACATCCCGTCAGGCAAATCGCGAAACCCGATCCACCGGCCCGAGGTTGGTGTGCCGTCGGCGGTGGCCAGATAGGTGAGGATGAGACTGTTGACGAACGAGGAAGGCTCCTCCCCGGTATCTGCTCGCCGGACGGTGAAATCATCGGCCGAGACGATGTACTCCTGATTCAGGAAGGTCAGGCGGAGGTCGCCGTGAGTGTCCTGCCGGCAGCCGCTGCGGGGCGCCAGTTCGCTTGCCGCCTGGCCGCGGCGCGTCTCCTGTGCCTGTTCGACCACCGGTGCCAGCCGGTCCATCCATTGGCGGAGCTGTGGGGTGGGTTTTCCTTGTTGCAGCACGGCGTGCCTCCGTTTTCCCAATGAGTTGGGGAATTCACTGTTCTGGCCCGGGTTCTGCCCGATCAAGTCCGGGATTCCGGTACTGCACGGGTGTGACACCCGGGGCGACCTGTGGTAACATAGGCGTTGACGAGGGTTGAGTCCAGTTCATTTGCCAGCCAGATGCCCGGCCAGGGTCCGGCACGGCCGATTTGCTGATGGCTGTCGACTTGCCCGGTATGATACCAGCAACCGTCTCATATGACCAGTTGACCAAGGGAGGTTATTTCACATGCAGCTCTATGGACGTGAGTGGACACGACGCGAGGTTGAAGCACGGACTGGCCGATTGGAACAGATTGGAGGCATTCGTCGGTTCCGGTTGGTGGAAGGCGCCGAAGACGGGGTGGAGCAGATCGAAGTGCGCACCGGCGCCGGGCTGACCTATCTTGTCACACCGGCGCGAGGTCTCGACATCTCGCTGGCGAAATTTGGAGATGTTCCCTTGAGCTGGCAGTCTCCCAGCGGCGACGTGCATCCCGCGTACTTCGATCCCAGAGGGACAGAATGGCTGCGGACGGCGGCCGGCGGGCTGTTGATGACATGTGGCCTGACCCAGGCCGCGGCCGCCTGTGAGGACGAAGGCGTTGAGTTGGGTCTGCACGGACGGGCTCATCATCTGCCGGCCAGGCACGTTGTGGCCGAGGGGCACTGGCAAGGGGACGAGTACGACGTGCGCGTCGGTGGGTTCATCGAGGAGACCGCCATATTTGGCGACCACATGCGGCTGAGCCGGGAGATTCGAAGTCGCTTGGGCGAGAATCGAATTGTCATCAGGGACGTGGTCGAGAATCTGGGGTTCGAGACCACGCCTCATATGTTGCTCTACCACTTCAATTTTGGCTTTCCCCTGCTTGGCGAAGATACCCGGCTGGTGTTCCCGTCAGCCCGGGTGGTGCCGTATCAACCGGAGATCCCGCTGGTGGGCTTTGACCAGTGGCAAGCACCAGAGCGGGGGTATGAGGAACGGGTGTATTACCATGAGGACCTGGCTACCCTCAAGGATACGACCACTCAGGAGGAAAAGGCTACGGTTCTGATCGAGAATCCCCGATTCCCGCTGGATAGTG
>JAUVRU010000176.1 GCA_030597485.1 Anaerolineae bacterium | reverse complement strand
GGTCGCTGGAACTGGATGGCGGGGTCAAGGGGGAGGGGTTAATTCAACCCGACGCGGCCATCAACAAAGGCAACTCGGGGGGTCCTCTGCTCAACCAGAAGGGCGAGGTGATCGGTATCAACACCTTCATCATCCGGGAAGGTCAACGAATCGGCGTTGCCGAGGGGATCGGCTTCGCCATCCCGTCCGACCTCGCCCGCCAGCTGATTGAGGCATGGGTGGCTGCCGACTCGCCGTGACCGGAGACCGCCAGGCCCGCGCTATCCGCAAGGAAGAACAAACCTGAACACGCTGCCTTCTCCCGGTGCGCTTTCGGCCCAAATACGCCCCCCATGCGCGTCGACGGTTATTCTGGCGATGTACAGACCCAGACCTGTCCCTTCGGGTCTTTCCCCGGTCTCATCTGGCACCCGATAGAACTTCTCGAAGATCTGATCCAGCGACTCGGACGGGATACCGACCCCGGTGTCTCTCACCTCCACTAAGATCTCGCCGTCCGACTGACTGGCGCTAACCGCCACTTGCCCACCCTCAGGCGAGAACTTGATGGCATTGTCAACTAGATTGGTGACCACGTGCTCCAGCCATGTCGGATCACCAGTAATCGTTGGCAGATCTGGCGGCGAGTCCACCACAAGGGTGATCTGTTTCCCTTGGGCAAGCGGCAGCAGCTTCTGTGTCGCCTGGTTCATCACGTCCAGCATCTGCACTGACTCGCGCTGCAGCTCGAGCTTGTCCACGTTCAGCCGTGACAGGTCCAGGAGGTTGGTTGCCAGCGCAGCCAGCCGCTCGGTCTGGCGATAGGCTATCCTCAGGAACTCTCGCTGCGTCTCCATATCAGGCACCTGGTCATCCAGGATGAGTCCAATAAAGCCCTGCATGGAGAAGAGAGGCGTGCGCAGCTCGTGCGAGGCGATGGACAAGAACTCCTCTTTCATCTCCTCGACCTCGCGCTCTTTGGTCACATCGTGGACTACGCGCACCTCACCCATTGGCTGATTGGCTTCGTCCATCACAGCTGTAGTGTGGATACGCAGCGTGCGCGGGCGCAACGGGCTGCCGCCCGGATCAACACGGGGAATCTCCACCCGCTGTGCAGGCACGCCAGCCTCGTCAGCCACAGTCGAATCTGAAGCGACGCCACATACGGCTTGCAGCCTGGAGTCCACCCCCGAACCGGCGATTGACTGTCCCACGATTTCCTGCTCAGGTATGCCCAACATCGTTGCCAGAGCAGGGTTGCAGCTGACAACCGTGCCCTCCTGGTCGAGCATAAGCAGGCCATCGGCCATATGCTGAATGATGGCATCAATGCGCTGCTTTTCGGAGAGCACTTCCGAGAACAACCGTGCGTTGTCGATGACAATGGCCACTTGGGCAGCTGCGACGGTCAGGAGTCTTTCCTGGTCGGGGCCGAAAGCGCTGGGAAGCCGATCATCCACGTTGATCACACCGATGACTCGCCCCTTCACCTGTAGGGGAACGGCCAATAGCGATCGAACCTCAGGATCGAAAAACACGTAGTCGGAGTCGAGCAATGTGTCGGCCACGTAGATCGGACGAGCCTGGAACGCCACCCGACCAGCGATGCCCTCTCCCATCTTCAACCGGGCCGCATCACGCCATTCAGGCTTGAGGCCAGCCGCCGCCTTGATCTCAAGCACTTGCTCCGCCGAGTCGAGCAAGAAGATGCAGCACCCCCGGCAACCCATTACCCGCCGAATCGCCTGGACGACCACATTCAGCACCTCGGTCAGATGCAGGCTGCTGGTGATTTCGCTGGTGAGCTGGTGCAAAGTGGATGCCTCATTGAGCCGCTGACGGGTCTCATCGAACAGATTGGCCATCTTGGCGTGGAAGCGTGCATCCTCAATAGCACCCGTCACCCGGTCAGCCAGTGCCTGCAGCAACAGATGGTCCACTTCGTCGAAGGCATCGACCTCGTCGCTTTCCACATCAAGCATTCCCAGAATGCCCTCTTCGCCGCTCAGGGGAGCCACCATCTGGCATCCAGCTTTGGGAAACGCCGGGTGATGCTGCCAACGGGAATCGTTGTCCACATCTGATACAAGCGCCGCCTGCCCCCGAGACGCCGCCCAGCTGACCACCCCATCGTCCTCCATCCGGGACATGCTCTCATCACCAGACGTCACCGTGTACCCATGCCATAACCCCGCTTGTAGAACAAGACTCTCGCCGCCGGCGTCCACCAGCAAGAGGTGGATATAGTCGTGACCGAATCGTTCGTACAGAAGGGCCACAATCCTTTCGGTCAGCGTTTCCGCGTTCCGCAAGGCGTCAATCCTGCGCCCCACCTCAATGAGGGTATTCAGTCTGGTCGCGCAAGAAGGAACCGGTGCTTCAGTCGCCAGCTCCTGGTCTTCTGCCCCAGCCGGTGGTTTTTCGTCCCCCACCATGTCATTCCTTTCCCAGCTCCAGAGATAACGATAATCTATCACAGATGCCAACGCTTGGCAATTGGACCGGCAGATCATTTGACATGCCCATGTTTCTTGGATACACTACACACTCGCGTTGTTCCGCAATACAGATAGCCCCAGGCAGGTCTATGGCTAGGCTGCTCCAGCCCAGAATTGTCTATTATCTCTACCGGGTGGCGGGTGAATTGGCTCCCCGCATCCCGCCACGTGTCGGGTATCCGCTCTTTTCCCTGATGGGCGGCCTTGTCCACTGTCTCAACCGGCGGGCGCGCGCCAATGTGCGCAGCAATCTCCGTCACGTGTTGGGGCCGGATGCGCCGCAAGACCGGGTCAATCAACTGTCCCGGGCAACGTTCAGCCACGTGGCCTTCAATTACTATTACTTGTTCAGGCTGCCTACCCTGACTGCCGCCCAGGTAGATTCGATGGTGCATGTGCATGGATGGGAGAACGTTGAGGCCGCCTTGAGCCTGGGCAAGGGAGTGGTGATGACCTCAGCTCACTTCGGCAACATCGAAGTCGTGCTCTACGCCATGCTTATGCGCGGCGTCTCCATGACCATACCGGCCGAGCGTGTGGAGCCGCCCGAGCTGTTTGAGTACCTGACCCAGCTCCGCACGAGCACGGGGCTCAAGCTCATTCCCATAGATGGGCCAATGACCGACCTGTTCCGCACGCTGCGGCGGGGCGGCGTGGCAGGAATCGCAGCTGACAGAAACATCACCGGTGATGGAACCGTCGTCGATTTCTTCGGCGCACCTACCCTCCTGCCCGACGGCCACGTACGCCTGGCCATGCACACGGGCACGCCGCTCATCCTCGGCTTCAGCCAGCGACTGCACCAGGACTCGTACGAGGCCAGGTTCTGGCCCCACTTCCGCATCCCGGAAGAAGGTTCTGACCAGGAGCGACTGGCAGCCGGCCTGGCTTACATCGTGAATGGTCTGGAAGAGGCCATCGGTACCTGCCCCGAGCAGTGGACCATAACTGCTCGCATATGGGATAAGCCTGTGGAGACTGTGTGAATATGGCCTTCCGAAGCCCTGGTGAACACGCTATCCACTGCTCCCTAAGGACTATCTTGCCGTGAAGATAGCCCTCGTATCACCTTACGATTACCACTATCCAGGCGGGGTAACCAAACACATCACCAACCTGTCCAGAAGATACCGGGAGCTCGGACACAAGACTACCATCTTTGCCCCATCCTCCCAGAGCGGCGAGAACGGACTGGCCGACATGATTCAGCTGTCCAGTTTCGTGGTCCCCGTGCCCTACAACGGGTCGGTGGCACGCCTCAGCTTTTCGCCATTTCTGGCCGCTCGGGTGAGCCGCCGACTGCGGCAGGAGAGGTACGACATCCTGCATCTGCACGAGCCTGTCACTCCGGTATTGCCGTGGATGGTGATGCGTGGCGCGCAAAAAGCCTCGCCGGGCACAGCCTTAATCGGCACCTTTCACTCCTATCAAGAGGAGCACCATTGGGCAGCGCTCCCTGCCCTCCTGACAAGATCGATGCGGCCGATACTGCGCCGTGCGGTCAGTCATCTCGACGGTCGCATTGCCGTGTCGGAGGTAGCACGCGACTACGCCCATCGCGCTTCGACGGGAGAGTATCGGGTGATACCAAACGGCGTGGATGCGGCGCTCTTCGGCAACCCGTCACTGGAACCACTGTCCGCATACACCGACGGCCTCAACATCCTGTTCGTGGGAAGACTGGAGCCGCGCAAGGGATTCGGCTACCTGATTGAAGCCTATGCCCGGGTCAAATCTGCCCTGCCACAGGCCAGACTGCTGGTTGTGGGGCCCCACACGCCGGCCGATCGGCGGCCCTTCGAACGACGACTGCGCGACTTGTCCGCCGGTGACGTGCATTTCATCGGCTATGTACCGGAAGAAGACCTGCCCAGGTACTACCAAAGCTGCCACATTTTCTGTGCGCCATCTGTCGGCGGAGAGAGCTTCGGCATGGTATTGCTGGAGGCAATGGCCGCCGGTGCCCCAATCGTCGCCTCGGACATCGAGGGCTATCGCTCGCTCATAAACCACGGGGCCGAGGGCTTGCTGATTCCGCCACGAGACGCTGTTGCCCTGGCCGACGCCCTCACCTATCTGTTGCGGCACCCGCACCTGCGCCAAGCGATGGGGGCGCAGGGCAAAGCCACCGCCCGGCATTACACGTGGGAACGCGTCGCCGATCAGGTGCTGGATTACTATGGCACTGTGCTGGCAGCGAAACGGGGAGCTGCCAGGACGTTCGGCGGGCAAAGACACCCTCAGGAGACGTTACCTTCGGAAGGAGGACCAGGTTAGCTCATGTTGACGAATTTGATGCGACGCTTGGGCCGCGGAATCGTGTATCCAATCGCCCGATTCGTCGGCCGGACTGGCTTATCGCCCAATGCTGTTACCGTCATTGGGTTCCTGTTTGCGGTTGTTGTCGCCGCCGTGCTGGCCCAGGGACAGGTGCGGTTGGCCGGCATCTTGTTGATTCCGGCCGCTATCGTTGACGCCATTGATGGCGCGATGGCTCGCGTGCTTGACCGCACCACGCGTTTCGGTGCTTTCCTGGACTCGACGCTGGACCGCCTGTCTGAGGCAGCGCTTTTCTTGGGCGCTTTGATCTACGTCTCCCGGGAGGGAACCAGCACCGAGATCATCCTGGTGTACGTGACCATCGTCGGCTCGTTGATGGTCAGCTACACCCGGGCCCGCGCCGAAGGGCTTGGCATCTCAATCAAAGGCGGGATCTTCACCCGGGTTGAGCGAATCGCGGTTCTGATCATCGCCCTGATCTTGAATCAGTTGACCGTAGCGCTGTGGGTGCTGGCGCCGCTGACCAGCCTTACCGTGATTCAGCGAGTCTGGCTGGTGTGGCAGGCGACACGGGAGAACGACACCCTGCAAACGTGACGGGAACATCGCGCCTGCCCTGGCGTTATGTCAAGCACTTCCAGAACGTAATGGGGGGAAGACCTCGGACGATGGACATCACCCTGCAACCTTGGGGGCAGTCATGCGTATAGTGTTGTAGGTGAGACTGTCGAACTGAGGTCTGAGCCTTCTGAGCGCGGCTGTTACCTGCAGGCGGCCGCAAGACTGCAGAACATACGAGGTAATCGATGAGTTGTTTGGGAAACATAATCTGGTTGATTTTCGGCGGCTTCTTGGCCGGTGTGGGCTATATCATCGGCGGTG